>JAKIUS010000022.1 GCA_021647445.1 Geopsychrobacter sp.
GCGGGTAAACCTGACGAAAAGCGGCCAAGCCCCCGGCGTCGGCGACGATATAGGCATCCAACTCAAGAGGCTTAAGTTCCGCGAGCAAATCTTCAAGAGCATCAAACTCGCCGGCACGCAGACTGGCATTTAAGGTCAGATATATCTTGACCCCAGCAGCGGCGGTTATCTCCCGTGCGCTACGCAGTTCCGCACGACTGAAGTTGCCGGCGCGGGCGCGCAGACCGAAATTATCGGTTGCCAGATAGACCGCGTCAGCACCAAAACGCACGGCAACTTTCAACTTAGTCAAGTCGCCCGCCGGAACCAACAACTCAAGAGGTTTACGAATTAAACACATATTTTTTAGTCCTTATCCCGTTTGTCAGCGGCCAGACGATAGCACAGTTGCACAAATAAACGGTACTGCAACAAATGCGAAAAACTTGACAACCTCTTAATAACCCTATAATTTTTACAAGATTAACAAGAACCTATGGATTCCTATGACAAGACCATCGAAAACCTCTAGTCGTTCGCCGTTATTTGTGCTGCTAGCCTCACTGCTAATCATGGCAGGCTGCGCCGCGCCTCAGGCCGCAAACAACCTGCAACAGCGAATCGAAGAGCTGCTTAGAGTTCAGCAGCAGCAGTCCGAGCAACTGTCGCAGCTCCAACATCAGTTTGCGGCACTACAGGGGCAACAGCCCCAGCTGCCTCCGCAACCTCTGAGCCCAGCGTTACAACCATCAAACCCTGAGATGCCGACGGACCTCGCAGGGACCGCGTCTCTCGCGACTCCTGCTTCTGCAGCAGAAACTACTGAAATTTCAGCCGCATCACAACTCTACCTAGAGGCATTCGCCGCCATTGCAACGGGCCAAATGCCAAAAGCACAAAGCGATTTTCAGGCCTTTATTGAGCGTTTTCCCAAGCATAAATACGTCGGAAATGCCAACTTCTGGCTCGCTGAAGCCTTGTTGGCCCAACAAAAAAATCAGCGTGCAATCAATGTGCTGCGCGCAATTATTAACAATCCACAACAACAGAACAAGGCCCCGGCGGCCATGGCCCGCCTGATCAGCTACTACCGTGCAAACAATACCGTCGACAAAGCCGTCGACATGCTACAGACCTTGAGTAACAAATACCCCGAAAGCCCTGAATTCAAACGTCTACAGCGCGTTAACGAACCCCGCTGACAGACCCGACTCTCTCTTGGCAGATAGAGGAGACCATGAATAAATTGATCCATGTCTGGCTATCACTGATGTTCCTGCTTATCGGCCTGCCGTCACTCTCGGCAGTTGCCGCTGAGTCACGTATCTACACCATCAAACAGGGGGACACCCTGTGGGGAATTTCCGAACGCTTTATCAAAGACCCCTATTACTGGCCCAGCCTCTGGGCAAACAATCCTGACATTACCAATCCGCACCTGATCTATCCCGGTCAGAAGGTTCGCATCTACAATGGTCGAATTGAACTGATCCCGGAGTATCCTGGCGGACAGAAGACAAAGCCCGTTATTGAAGCGCCCGCTACCGTTGCAACTCAGCAACCGGCGATTGAAACTCCAACGGTTGAAACACCGGTCATCACACCGGCCCCTGAAAAAATCGTTGACATGTTCAAGGTCTCGGTAAGCGGCGATGGTTTTATCCGCACCGATGAAGAATCTCTTGGCTCTCTGGTCGATTCGGTCGACAGCCGGACCCTGCTGACCCAGAACGATCTGGTTTTCTTGGATATGAAGAACTTGGCTCAAGTCGAAATTGGCGATACCTACAGCCTGTTCAGCCAAGGCCCCCTCATAAAACATCCGATCACACAAAAAAACTTCGGAAGAATGATGTTTGAACTCGGATTCGTTCAGGTTACCGCCATTAATAGCGATACTGTTACCGCAAAGATCGGAGACATCTACCGAGAAATTGAACGCGGAGCCGAACTGTTTGAATACGTTCCTCCCACCCACGAAATTGAACTCAAAAAGGCCGTGGAAGAGCTGACCGGGCACATCCTTTCGGGTCAACAGATTAAATTAACCCAGGGGCAGAACGATCTCATTTATGTTGACCTTGGGCAGGATCAAGGCCTGCAGGTTGGCAATATTCTTTATATTTCACGGCCACAGCACACGACCGAACTGGCCGATAAACAGAAAAAATTACTGGACCTGCCCGACAAGCTCTTAGGCGCAGCGATCGTCGTCAGAACTCGCAACAAAACAGCCTCGGCGTTTATCTTTAAAAGCGCCGCTGAGACGCATGTTGGCGACCAGGTGATGGCAGCCAGCGAATAATTTTCGCATTACTCGAACAACGGATAAAAAGGGATGGCCCATATTTGCCATCCCTTTTTATTTAACATCCAAGAGGGAGGGGGCAATGGACCAAGAACACTGCAGCCTGTTTCGGCTGCACATGTCGCCGGGCATCGGACGGATCAGCCTGTTCAAGCTTAGAAAAGCCTTCGGCAGTTTCAGCGCCGTACTCAGTGCACCACCAGAAGAGTTGAGCCGCTTCGCGCGACTATCGTCAAATCGCGCACAATCCATTCTCGCGCTAAATGACCCACAACTTTTACGTGGACAAAAGCTCCTTGAATCCCTCCAAGCAAGAATTATCTCTTTCTGGGATCGAGAATATCCCGACTGCCTGCGTCACATCCATGATCCACCAGCCCTACTATATCTTCGCGGAACACTCCCCGCAGGCGAAGGCTTCGCTATTGTCGGGTCACGGCGAGCAACAGTCTCGGGTCTGCGCCTCACCGAGGAGATCGCTGCCGAATTGGCGCAGCGCAAGGTGACCATAATCAGCGGACTTGCACGCGGTATCGATACGGCAGCCCATCGTGGTGCCCTTGACGCAGCAGGGACAACAATTGCAGTCTTGGGTTGTGGTATCGATCGTGTTTACCCCCCAGAAAACGCTGCACTCTTTCAGCGAATTCTGCAGCAGAATGCCATCGTTACAGAATTTCCACCCGGGGTTCAACCCTTAGCCGGGCATTTCCCGGGACGTAATCGGATTATCAGTGGTCTGTCACGTGGGGTGCTGGTAGTTGAAGCCGCATCGGACAGTGGCTCACTTATTACCGGCGACTTTGCTTTGGAGCAGGGCCGCGAGCTCTTTGCCGTTCCGGGAGCGGTTAAAAACTCTACCAGCTTCGGCACCAATCGTCTGATTAAGCAGGGAGCCCAGGTCGTCACCGAAGCGAGTGATATCCTGCTTAGCCTGTGGCCCAACCTGCCGGACGCCAAAACACGAGACGCCGAAGAGCAGCTAAGTGCACAACTTGAAGGAACAACCTTGAAAGTCTATAAAAAGCTCAATTTCGAACCACAACATGCCGATGAACTCGGACGGGCCTGCGGCTTGACTCCCATGGAGGTTTCCGCTATTTTACTCGACCTAGAGCTCCGCGGAGGAGTGCAAACCCTGCCCGGAGGACGTTATATCCGTAATTAAACAGGGCATACCGACCCATAAACGGGAAGGCCGAGTCATTAATCCTTGCACCACTTAGTGGAGGCCACTTGCGAGAACGTGTACTGGCAATTGTTAATTTGATTGCCAAATATGTTATGACAGCAAAAGGTGCGCAGATCAGCGAACAGGAACTGGTCGCCGAGCTGATATCTGAAGGCTTTGATGCCCAGGAGATCAATGATGCCTTTTCGTGGATGGAATCGACAGCCATTGACCACACCCCGCTCCTGCAACAAAATTGTGTAAACCTTGATTCATCGGCAACGACGTTCCGCATTTTCAGCCCCGAGGAATGCCGACTCATTGATACTGATGCCCGAGGTTTTCTTGTCCGCCTGCGTAGCATCGGGATACTGAACAACGAGATTGAAGAAGAGCTACTCGACCGCATCGTGACGGTCGCTGAAGAATCGGTCAGTCTGCAAGAGATAAAAATTCTCACGGCACTGACCCTGCTTGCGAAAAACAGTAACCAGTGGCAGCGTGAAATCGACTGCCTGATGACGGAAGACTGGGCGCGCATTTATCACTAAAAATGTTTCGGGCTGCGTATAGCGCAGCCCTTTTAGGTTCCGGGATCGATCACTCCCGGCGAGAGGAAAGTTTGATGGCTCAATCACTGGTAATCGTCGAATCGCCAGCCAAGGCGAAGACCATAGAAAAATTTCTCGGCAAGGGCTATAAAGTTCTCGCCTCCTATGGACACGTTCGCGCCCTGCCGAGCAAGCAGGGATCCGTTGATACTGAACATGACTTTCGCCCCAAATACCAGATACTTCCTGAAAGCCAGAAGCATATCGATCTCTTGAAAAAAGAGATCGCCAAGAGCTCTGAACTGATTCTTGCAACTGACCTCGACCGCGAAGGAGAGGCGATCGCCTGGCACCTCCTAGAAGCCCTGGGCATTGATGAACAGGGCGACAACCCTAAGGTTAGTCGGGTTACCTTTCACGAAATCACCAAACCAGCCATCGATGCCGCCATGGCAGCGCCGCGTGCCATTGCCCGCGACATGGTCGACGCGCAACAGGCGCGTTCGATCCTTGACTATCTGGTCGGCTTCAACCTTTCACCCTTCCTATGGAAAAAAATCCACTACGGGCTTTCAGCAGGGCGCGTTCAATCGGTTGCTTTGCGTATGGTCTGTGAACGCGAAGCCGCTATCGATGCCTTTGTCCCCCGTGAATACTGGAGCATCGAAGCCGATCTGACCAATAGCGGTCAAGAGACGTTCCGCGCGCATTTGCATAGTAAAGAGGGGAAAAAGCTCGACAAGTTCGCCTTACCTGAAGAGAGTACTGCGCAGACCGTACTTAACGATCTACAAGGTGAGAGCTGGACGATTGCCAAGCTCGAGAAGAAGCAACGCAAACGCAATCCGGCGGCCCCCTTTACTACCAGTACCCTGCAACAGGAAGCCAGTCGCAAACTCGGATTCTCGGCGCGCAAGACCATGAGCACCGCGCAGAAGCTTTATGAAGGAATCGCAGTTGATGACGGAACCCACGGCCTGATCACCTATATGCGGACCGACTCGGTGGCACTGTCCACGGTTGCTACCAGCGAAGCACACGAGGTGATTTGCAAGCTCTATGGCAAAGAGTTCGCTCTCGATGAACCACGTGTTTTCAAGAACAAGAGTAAAAATGCCCAGGAAGCTCACGAGGCGGTACGCCCGACCTCGGTGGCACGCACCCCGGAATCCCTTAAATCCTACCTAACCTCGGATCAATTACGTCTCTATCAACTGATTTGGAAACGAACCGTTGCCTCGCAGATGGCTCAAGCCATTTTTGATGCGACCACCGTCGACATTGCAGCGGGCGAGCACTACAGCTTCCGCGCTTCGGGCCAGATTATCCGTTTTGCCGGTTTCATGACCCTCTACATTGAGGGGAATGACAACGGCGACGACGAAAACAAGGAAGGCCTCCTGCCGCCGCTACAAGAGGGGGAAACCCTCAACGTGCAGCAACTGCTCCCCGAACAGCACTTTACCCAGCCACCACCCCGCTTCACCGAGGCGAGCCTGGTTAAATCCCTCGAAGAGTACGGTATCGGTCGGCCATCGACCTACGCCAGCATCATGAACACCCTGGTGACGCGTAAGTACGTGCGACTCGAGAAACGCATCTTCTACCCGGAAGATGTCGGCAAGGTTGTGGCCAAACTGCTGACAGATCACTTCAGCAAATATGTCGATTATGAATTCACCGCCAGTCTTGAAGAAGAACTCGATGCCATCTCTCGCGGAGAGAAACAGTGGATCCCGCTGGTTAAACAATTCTGGGAACCCTTCATTGAACTGTTAAAAATTAAGGACAAAGAGGTCAGCAAAGCTGACGTTACAACCGAGAAGACCGACAAAATCTGCCCGGAAACCGATTGTGGCAAGGAGCTGGTCATAAAACTCGGCCGTGCCGGACGCTTTCTGGCCTGTAGCGGCTTTCCGGACTGTCGCCACACCGAACCCTTGAACAGCGATGGACAAGCGGCTGAAGAGCCTGTCTTCTCGGATGAAAAATGTGAGAAGTGCGGTGCCCAGATGCAGATCAAACAGGGTCGCTACGGTAAATTCCTCGGGTGCAGCGCCTATCCCGAGTGCAAAAACATCCAGCCGCTTGAGAAACCAAAAGCCCTCGACATTCAGTGTCCAGAGTGCAAAGAGGGCGAAATGATGGAGAAGAAGAGCCGCTACGGCAAGATCTTCTACTCTTGCAATCGCTACCCAAAATGCAAGTACGCCCTCTGGAATCCACCCAAAAAAGAAGCCTGCCCCAAGTGCAGTTGGCCCCTGACCGAAATCAAGACCACCAAACGCTGGGGAACCGTTCAGCGTTGCCCACAAGAAGACTGTGATTGGGAGAATGAACTGATTCCACCGGTCAAGAAACCGGCGGCGAAAAAAGCACCGACCAAAAAGGCCGCACCGAAGAAAACTGTGGCCAAAAAGACTACGGCAAAGAAGGCTTCCGCCAAGAAAACTGCGGCGAAAAAGGTCACCAAAAAAGCTCCCGCGAAGAAGTCCGCCACAAAAGAGGCCTGATTTCTGCTAACATCTGTAAGCAACTCACCGGTCGAACCACGCAGGTTCGACCGGTTTCGTTTTTGCGTTACTTCTGCACCTTAAACAGAACATAAGGAACGACAATGCATATCAGCATCATCGGTGCCGGGCTGGCAGGCTGTGAAGCGGCCTGGCAACTGGCTAATTTCGGGCTGGATGTCAAACTTTACGAAATGAAACCACAATGCTTCTCCGCAGCCCATCAATCGGAACAGTTGGCCGAACTGGTCTGCTCCAACAGCCTGCGTGGTGCGGGGATGAACAATGCGGTCGGCTGCCTCAAGGAGGAGCTGCGCCGCATTGGAGCACTGTTTATTGAGGCAGCGGATGCCAGTCAGGTCCCTGCTGGCGGCGCACTGGCCGTTGATCGTGATGAATTTTCACGCTATATCAGTGAGAAAATTACCGACCATCCACAGATTGAAGTGGTCCGTCAGCGGGTTGATTCCCTACCGACCGAGGGTCCGACCATTCTCGCTTCTGGGCCATTAACCTCCGACGCGCTCTCAGAGCAATTAGCGGCCCTCATCGGCAGTGAACATCTCTATTTTTACGACGCCATCGCGCCGATCATCGAAGCCGATTCGATCAATCTTGATGTCGCCTGGCGGGCCTCACGCTACGATAAGGGCGGGGCTGACTACATAAACTGTCCCTTAACCCAGGAAGAGTACGAAGAGTTTATTACCGACCTGCTTGAAGCGGACAAGGTCGCAGGTCGCGAATTTGAGAAACTTATTCATTTCGAAGGCTGCATGCCGATTGAAGAGATGGCGGCACGCGGCCGCCAGACCCTCTCCTTCGGTCCTATGAAACCGGTCGGGCTCCGCGACCCCCGCACCGGTTATATTCCGCATGCGGTTATCCAGTTGCGCCAGGACAACCTCCATGCCAGCAGTTACAATATGGTTGGCTTTCAAACGCGCCTGACCTACCCCGAACAGCAGCGAATCTTCCGCAAGATTCCAGGCCTCAAAGAGGCTCGTTTCGAGCGTCTCGGCAGCATGCATCGCAACACCTTCGTCAACGCACCCCGTGCATTGAATCCCCGACTGCAGTTGAACAACGCCCCGCATATCACTCTGGCAGGCCAGATCAGCGGCGTCGAAGGCTACGTCGAATCGGCGGCCTGCGGGCTTTTGGCCGGACTCTTTGTCGCCGCCGAACGGTTGGGCCAACAACTCCCCGACCCGCCAGAGGTGACCGCACTCGGAGCCCTGCTTAACCATCTGCGAACAGCCGACGCCGATAACTTTCAACCAACGAACGTGAATTACGGCCTCTTTCCGCCCTTGAATCTTGAGCGCAAAATGAAACGCGCCGACCGCCGTCTCGCCATGGCCGAACGCGCCCTTGCCGCCCTGCCAGACTGGTGGCAAGAGGTTGAAAAGTTAAACAGGTGACAGGTGAAACCTCGAACATGGAACCGATTAAAAACAAAGGATTCCCACCATGAACAACAGCATCATTCTTGCTTCAGCATCCCCGCGGCGTAATGAACTCCTGCGCCAGGTCGGTTTCGAGTTCGAGGTCATCCCGAGTCAGGCCACAGAGCTTGAGAGTCCCGGCGAAACACCTGAAGAACATGTCATCCGCTTGAGTCTCGAAAAGGCCCGTGAAGTCTCGACCCGTGACGATATCGATGGCCGCTGGATCATCGGCAGCGATACCATCGTACTGCGCGATACGGATATCCTCGGCAAACCCCGCGACAATGAGGATGCCGCACGCATGCTGCGCTCCCTCTCAGGTCGCAGCCACCAGGTGCTCTCCGGTTACGCGATACTCGACCGCAGAACCGGTGAAAATCGCAGCGCGGCGGTCACCACCCGCGTCAGTTTCCGTTTATTGACAGACGCCGAAATCACGGGCTACATTGCCAGTGGTGAACCGACCGATAAAGCCGGTGCCTACGCTATTCAGGGTTTGGGTGCCTTCATGATCAACCGTATCGAAGGCAGCTACAGCAACGTCGTCGGCCTGCCGTTGTGCGAAGTTGTCCAGGCTCTTGAGAGCCTCGGCGCACCGGTGCCGATCCTTCAACAACCCGCTTGAAACAAAAGGTTCCCCCATGAGTCTCATCAGCGAAAACCTTGGCCATATTACTCAACAGATCGAACAGGCCTGCGTCAAGTGCAAGCGTGATCCCCAATCGGTACGGTTGCTGGCGGTCAGCAAGAAGAAACCGACCAATGCCATCAGCGAGGCATTTGATGCCGGGCAGACCCTCTTTGGAGAGAGCTATGTGCAGGAGTTTACTCAAAAAGCCGAAGAGATAAGCCTGCCGTTAGAATGGCATTTTATCGGTGGTCTGCAGAGTAACAAGGTCAAATACCTGCGCGGCAAGACGGCACTGATCCACTCGGTAGACCGCTACTCTCTGGCCAAAGAGATCAGTCATCAATGGGCCAAAATCGGTGAAACCGCCCATATTCTGCTGCAGTTCAACTTGGGCCAAGAAGCGACCAAGAGCGGGGCCGATGAAAGCGAGGCGCTTAGCCTGGCGGAAAAGGTCTGCTCCCTGCCCAACTTGCGTGTATGTGGGCTGATGACCTTGCCTCCATACTGCGCCGACCCAGAAGATGTCCGCCCCTATTTCAAGCGTCTGCGTCAACTGAGCGAGCAGCTTACTGCTGCCTCGTTGCCGAATCTGGTCATGGAAGAACTTTCAATGGGGATGAGTCACGATTTCGCCATCGCAATTGAAGAGGGAGCAACCCTGGTCAGGGTCGGTACCGCGATCTTCGGAGCCAGAGCTTGACCCGCAGATGACCCTCCCCTCCTTACGCCAACGTGAAATCGCACTCTTCTTCTTCCCGCTGTTGCTCAATGTCCAGTTAATGAGTCTGTCGCACACCATCATCAACGGTGCGCTGGCGCGGGTCGATGATTATGTCACTGCCTTAGCCGGAATGTCAGTGGCCCTGGTTGTCCACCTGTTCATCGCCTCGCCCTCTTACCAGAACCACACCGTCACCATCGCCATGGTCCGTGGCCACAAGTCCTTACGCGGCGTGATCATCTTTGTCATGCTGGTCGCCTGCTATGTTTCACTGATCCTCAGTCTGGTCGCTTTTACCCCTTTGGGTGATCTTATATTCAGTGATCTTCTCGGGGCGCCGCCGAAGATCGCCAGCGCCGCACGTGACGCCCTGAAAATTCTGGTACTGCTCCCCTTCTTCACCGGTCTGCGCGGTCTGTTTCAGGGGCTGGTTATTCAATCACGACGCACCTCACTGGTCTCCATCGCTACCGGTATTCGGGTGGGCGCGCTCTTAGGTTTTCTGGCTCTGGGCCGCCATTACTTCGCCGGGGCACAACTCGGGGCCTTTGCGCTGGTCGGTTGCATCATCACCGAAACACTGCTGATGGGCTATTTTGCCTGGCGTGTCCACTTGCCTTTGGACAGGGAACCCAGCGAGGAAAAAAATACCGCGCAGATTCTGCGCTTCGCCTTTCCTCTCGCCTACTCCTCCTGCTTGCAACAAACAATTCCGCTACTAATCAATTCGATTCTTGGTCGTTTACCTGATGCGCCACTGGCTCTCGCCGCTTTCGGGATTATTCGTGGGTTCCTGTTCTTACTGGCCGGACCGATGCGCAACCTGCAACAGGCCTACCTGACCCTGGTAAAATCCCAAGCCGATTACCACACCCTGCAACGTTTCGCCGTCATCGTCGCCCTT
>JAKIUS010000532.1 GCA_021647445.1 Geopsychrobacter sp.
GTCTGATTGCAGCGGGGTACAGTGAGTATCGCCCACTCACCGACAATATGACGGATGAAGGCAAGGCCCAGAACCGTCGTATCCAAATCCAACTGGTTGCAATGCCAGAGACAGAGTAGCATAGTTGCGCTTTGTCCCTACCAACAATGGATGCTCTGACGATGTACAAGACCCTCGATAAAACAAGGTCCCCGCTCCCTATCCACGGAGGCCAGCCTTGAGCTGTACCGATTGCCCGGAAATTCTGGTCCGCGATCTCAAGCGTTCCTTCGGCAAGGTTGAGGCGGTGCGTGGTATCGACCTCGACTTAAAAGCCGGGGAGCTCTTCGCCTTTCTCGGTCCCAACGGCGCGGGAAAAACCACGACCATCAACATGATGACCGGCCTGCTGCGTCCCGACGCCGGGCTGATCTGCTACCAGGGCGAACTCTTTACCCGCTCTTCACTGGCGGTACGCAAACGGATCGGTGTGGTCCCTCAGCACAACAACCTCGATCGTGAACTGACGGTAGCAGAAAACCTGCAGATCCACGGTCGCTTGTTCGGCATGGAGAACTCCAGCATCGTGCGCCGCAGCGAGATCTGCCTTGAACTGGCGGGATTAACCGACAAGCGCGACACGCAGACGGGCAAGCTGTCGGGCGGCATGAAGCGCAAACTAGTGATCGTGCGCGCACTGCTCCATGAACCGACAATTCTGTTTCTGGATGAACCGACCGCCGGGCTCGATCCGCACAGCCGTCGCAAGATCTGGGCGTTTCTACGCCGCATCAATCAGGAGCAAAACTGCACCCTGTTTTTAACCACCCATTATATCGAGGAGGCCGAACAGTTGGCCCAGCGGGTCTGCTTTATTGACCAGGGTAAAATTATTGCGGAAGGGACTCCGCAGGCCTTAATGGAGCAAACCGGCCGCTTCGTACTCGACATCTACCAAGATGAAGATATCGAGAATGAATTCTTCAACGAACGTGCGGCCGCTTTAAGCCGTCTGAAACAGATCGACAGCGCGGTGCGCATCCGCGAGACCACCCTTGAAGATGTTTTTCTGCAACTGACCGGCAAGAGGATTGAGCCCTGATGCTTTTTGGTGCCCGTGGCATATTTCTGCGTGAAATTCTGATCCTGCGCCGTAAGCTGATTAAAACCCTGCTCGCTTCAGCAGTCTCGCCGGCACTCTTTCTGCTCGCCTTCGGCTTCGGGGTCGGTCGCGGCGCCTCAGTCGGTGGCCATGACTACCTGAGTTTCTTGCTACCGGGCCTGTTGACCATGGCGAGCATGAACCAGAGTTACGGCATCGCCACCGAGATCAATATTTCGCGCTTCTATTTCAAGGTCTTCGAAGAATACCTGATTGCGCCTTTTGGCCGCTGGCAGATCGTCCTCGGCGAAATGGGCTACGGCATGGTCCGTGGCCTGATTCCGGTCGTCATCATCGCCTTCTACAGCCTGCTATGCGGGGTCAGCCTCCATTTCAGCCCGGCCTTTGTGCTCGCCCTGTTGCTGCACCTGGCGATCTTTTCACTGCTCGGCATTTTAGCGGCGATGATCGTGCGCAGCCATGCCGACCAGGCGACGGTAAACGCCTTTCTCATCACGCCGATGATGTTTTTGTGGTGATCAAAAACGGGCATTTTGTTGGTGATGTACCAGTCGGGGATTCCCTGTGGATTAAAAAACAACTCGACGATATGCAGTCGGGCTTCGCCGGAGGTGATAACGGCCTGGTCATCCTTGCGGAAGTTCTCAGCGAGCTGACGGGGGAACAGTTCGTAGTCGGTTTTACCGATGATTTCTGTCTCGTTGTGAAAACCGAGCCGTTCGAGGAAAGCGAGGTTGGCACAGACAATTTCGAAGTCGGTGTTTTTGGCAAAAAAGGAGACTCCGGGCAGGTGGTCGAAAAGGTGATAAAATAGACTGTCATCAGCACGCTGATTTAAGAAGGTTGAACGCTTGTCCATAAGGCCATTTTCTCATTTATCAGTAAAAATAAAAGAGGTATGTTGAATATAGTGTCTGATTGATCATAAAAAATGACACTTCATGCCAAGACGTGACGAAGATATTTCTCTTACAGTAAAACATCATGAGTG
>JAKIUS010000023.1 GCA_021647445.1 Geopsychrobacter sp.
ATAGTTACGGAGTTTGAGGGGACAACGCGTGATCTGTTAGAGGAAGGGTTGGTAATTAATGGTTTACCTGTACGCCTCATAGATGCCGCAGGGATACGCGAGAGTAGCGACCCTGTTGAAAGGGTAGGGGTGCAACGCGCTCGGGACAGGATTGAATCGGTCGATATTGTGCTTCTTTTGATCGATGGTTCTTGTGCCATGGATAAGCAGGATCAGTTGGCTCTCGATAGCTGTTCAGACCGACGTCATATTCTTGTTGTGACCAAATCGGATCTTCCCTTGATTGCGATTCTGCCTGATGACTATACGGGGCAGTCTGTCTATATTTCGGCTCGCAAGGGTGAAGGTTTAAATGAGTTGCGAGATCGTATTCACACTGAGTTGCTCGATGATCGGACATTTGGCGAGCATAGCGTACTCTTGACAAGCCAGAGACATCAGGCGGCGGCCATTGGTGCCGTTGAGGCACTTACTCAATTTGAATCTGCCCTTCAACAGAATTTTTCCCTTGAATTTCTGGCTCTCGATCTCAGTGTGGCCCTAGCAGCGCTTGGCGATATTACCGGCGAAACGACAACGGACGATGTTCTTGATTCTATCTTTAGCCGTTTCTGTATAGGTAAGTAGGTTGTGTTCCACGTGGAACATTTGAGGAACTGTAAATGATAGCGAGCTACGGAAAAGAATATCAGGTAATAGTTGTTGGTGCCGGTCATGCTGGGTGTGAGGCTGCTCTGGCTGCCGCCCGCATCGGTTGTTCCACACTGTTGTTGACTATGGGGCTGGATGTTGTGGCGATGATGTCTTGTAATCCGGCGATCGGAGGTTTGGCCAAGGGACACCTGGTGCATGAAATTGACGCCTTGGGCGGTGAAATGGCCTTAAATATTGATCAGACGGCGATTCAATTTAGAAGATTGAATACCCGGAAGGGACCAGCGGTCAGGGCGAGTCGTGCTCAGGCTGACCGTATGGCCTACAGCGCCCGCATGAAGTCTGTTCTAGAGTCAGAGCCCTGTCTCGACCTAAAGCAGGGTGCGGTAATCTCTATCGATGTCGGAGAAGCTGGTGTGCAAGGGGTTAAAACACGTGAAGGCCTTTATTACGCTGCTCAGAATGTTGTCTTAACGACCGGCACCTTTATGCGCGGTTTGATTCATATCGGACTCGAACACTATAGTGGCGGACGCGCAGGGGAACCCGCATCTGAGGGGCTGTCAGACTGTTTGAGAGATTTAGGTTTCAAGGTTGGTCGTCTGAAAACAGGTACTCCGGCACGCCTGAGTCGTCGTAGTATCGATTTAAGTAAACTACAAACGCAGAATGGCGATGACTTGATTCGGGGCTTTTCTTTTCTGAATAGAAACCTTAAATACGAACAGTTACCCTGTTATATCGCCAATACAAATGAAAAAACTCATGCAATTATCCGCAAAAACCTGCACCGTTCCCCCCTCTATTCTGGAATTATTGAAGGGATAGGTCCGAGGTACTGTCCCTCTATCGAGGATAAGGTTGTGCGGTTTCCTGATCGCACCTCTCATCAGACCTTCCTTGAACCCGAGGGACGAACCAGTTCAGAGATGTATCCCAGTGGCATGTCGACCTCCCTGCCACCCGATGTTCAATTGCAGTTTTATCGTTCGATGGTCGGTCTTGAACAGGTTGAAATCATGCGTCCGGGCTATGCGATCGAATACGATTTTGTCGAACCTATACAGATAAAAAAATCCCTTGAAACCAAGAAAATTGCAGGTTTGTATCATGCCGGCCAGATTAATGGCACCTCTGGTTATGAAGAGGCTGCGGCTCAGGGTGTCATGGCTGGGATTAATGCTGCGCGCCGTGCCAAGGGGCAGGCACCGCTGATCTTAGGTCGTGATCAGGCCTATATTGGTGTCATGATAGATGATCTTACAACCCAGCCGACCCTTGAACCCTACCGGATGTTTACCTCACGCTCTGAATTCCGTTTGCTCCTGCGGGAGGATAATGCGGATCAACGCCTGACCCCGCTCGGGCGCAGCGTCGGTTTGGTGAGTGAGTTGCGTTGGCAGCGGTTTGAGATAAAGCAGCAGAATTATCAGGCAGGTCTTAAGGTTTTAGAAGGGCAGCGCATCAGTGCTGGTCAGCAGGAGGTCGTAAAGCGCTTTAAGCTGGAAGGGTTGAAGCAGGGCCTCAGTCTCAAGGAATTATTGCGTCGCCCCGAAATAAAGATTGAACAATTATGCACCTTGAATGATCTGTTGATGAATACAGATTCTGAGGTACTTGAACAGCTTGAAATTGCGGTTAAATACGAAGGTTATATCAGTCGTCAGCGGGAACAGGTTGCGCGAATGAAAAACCTTGAGAATGATCCGATTTCGAGTCGGATTGACTTTAGCGCCATTGGCGGTTTGTCTCAGGAGGTGAAAGAGAGACTGCAGCAGGTGAAGCCGGAAACCCTCGGACAGGCGAGTCGCATTCAGGGGGTAACCCCCGCTGCAATCGCTGTATTGAGCGTCTATTTAAAAAGATGGAAAAAAGACTACAACAATTAAAGCAGGGACTTAAATGTCTGCAGATCAGCTTGTCAGAAGAGATCTTGTTGAGGGAGTTGGTTTTTTTGGATGAACTGTCGCGCTGGAGCGTACGAATCAATCTGACCGCTATCCGTAATCAGCAACAGGCATTAGAGAAACATCTCATCGATTCCCTGGTTCTGGTAAAGCATTGTCCGCTTGGCCGACTCCTAGATGTGGGATCTGGGGCTGGTATTCCGGCGATTCCTTTGGCGATTGCTCAGCCGCAACGACAGGTCTGTAGTGTCGAATCAGTTGGTAAAAAAGTTAATTTTCAACGACATATGCGTCGGCATTTACAATTGGATAACTTCGAGCCCTTTAATAGTCGCGTTGAAGATCTGAAGCCCCCAGAACTTTTTCCACTTATAACCGCTCGCGCATTTGCTTCGGTCGGCAAAATTATTCAGCTGGTTCATCCTCTTCTGGCGACAGATGGTGAATTGATTCTGCTCTGTGGATCAAAAGATGAGTCGTGTCAGGTAGAGACGGCTAATGCCCTGAAAGTACATGGTTTTAAAGTCAGAGAAACGATCCAATATCGACTTCCGTTCAGTCAAGCACAGCGCCAAATTCTGAAGATATCACGCAATTAGAGGCTCTGCTGTGCTAAAAGATCGTCGTATGCCGGTTGGTGCGAATAAATGGGATGCTTTTGGTTGCTGGGCTGTGCTAAAGTTTGGCTTCATTTTTCAGTGATAAGGAGCAGTGTATGGCGCGAATTATTACCGTAGCCAACCAAAAAGGCGGGGTTGGTAAAACCACAACCTCTGTGAATCTGGCAGCCTCGCTAGCGGTCGCAGAAAATCGCACATTACTGGTTGATATGGATCCACAGGCCAATGCTTGCAGTGGTCTTGGAGTCGATAAAACAGAAGTAATTTCAACTATATACAATGCTTTAATCGAAGATGAAGAGATCACCTCAATTGTCGTAGAGAGTGAACTTGAATACCTCAAGATACTCCCTTCCAATACCAACCTTATCGGTGCTGAAATTGAACTGATCGAAAAGGTCGGCCGTGAGACCAGGCTCAAGGAAGTGTTGAAACCGTTGATCGATGACTATGATTACATCATCATCGATTGCCCGCCGTCTCTTTCGCTTCTGACCTTAAATGCTCTTACTGCGGCAGATGTGGTGTTGGTCCCTTTGCAGTGTGAATTTTATGCTATGGAGGGCTTGGGGCAACTGATGCAGACGATCCGTCTGGTTCAGGGTGAACTCAATCCTCAATTGAAAATCGGGGGAATTCTGTTGACCATGTATGACAGGCGTAACAATCTCTGTCGACAAGTGAGTGAAGAGATTCGTAACCATTTCGGCGATACGGTCTTCTCGGCAGTAATTCCGCGTAACGTTCGCCTCTCTGAGGCGCCCAGTTATGGGCAACCCGCTTTACTTTATGATATTACCTCGACCGGTGCCCGTTCGTACCTTGAATTGGCCCAGGAGATTATGCAACAGGAGGAAGCCGTTCATGGCTAAACGACCTGCTCTCGGAAAAGGGATGGGTGCCTTGTTGAACACGGCAGCCCAGGAAGGCGGAAAAAAATATTTCCAGTGTCCGCTTGAGGAGCTGCGTCCGCACGGCAACCAGCCACGTAAAACCTTTAATAATGCCAAGTTGTCTGAATTGACTGCTTCGATCAAGGAGAAGGGGATTATTCAACCGCTGGTGGTGCGTCGTGTTGGCGATCACTATCAGATTATAGCTGGTGAGCGACGTTGGCGAGCTGCACAGAAAGCAGGACTCGACAAGGTGCCGGTGGTCATCCAGGATGTCAGTGAAGACTGGGCACTTGAGATGGCGTTGATAGAGAACGTTCAGCGCGAAGATCTGAATCCTATTGAAGAGGCTGAGGCCTATCAGTTCTTGATCGATTCCTTCGATCTATCGCAGGAAGAGGTTGCCCGCCGGGTTGGGAAAGAGCGGCCGACGGTTGCCAATGCCTTGCGACTTTTGAAGCTGCCGGACGCAATCAGGAACGATCTGAACGAGGAACGCCTCAGTATGGGGCATGCCCGTGCTCTGCTGGCGTTAAACGATGAAGAGGACATGTTTGAGGCGTCCCAGCAGGTCATCAACAAGAAGTTATCGGTGCGTGACACCGAAAAGCTGGTGCGGAAGATTAAGAACTTCGGTGGAATTCTTCCCAAGGTAGCCAAAGTCGAGGTCGATCCCAACCTGGAAACCCTGGCCAATGCTTTGACGCAGCGCCTAGGCGCTAAGACGCGCGTGTTGCCGAAAGGGCAGGGTGGTAAAATCGAGGTCGGTTACCAGAATCTGGACGATCTTGACCGTTTGCTTGAATTGCTGGGTGTTTCGATCTGATTTATACAACTTGAACCTTTGGTGCATAGGATCCCTGGAGCCCATGAAGAAAAAAAATTTAAATATAGATAAGGCTGATATAAAGGCTTTTCTTGGCCCCGGAAGTAAATTTGAGGGAAAATTAAGTTTCGATGAAATGGTGCGAGTCGATGGTCTATTCATTGGTGAAATTAATTCATCAGATATCCTGGTGGTTGGCGATTCGGCTGAGATTGAAGGGAATATTAATGTCGGTCGTCTGGTATTGAGTGGACAGTTCAAGGGGAATATCGTCGCGGCGCAAAGTGTTTTGCTACATGCGCCTGCGCGGGTTGAGGGGCTCATCGAAACCCCCGTATTGCAAATCGATGAACAGGTGGTTTTTAACGGTGAAATCCGTATGTTGACCGCTGTAGAAAATTCTGCGAGCGTCAAATAAAATTGTTCGCGCTATATTGAACTTGGTGCGTATTAACGCAAAAAAATGCTTGATCCGGAAATCAATTAAATAGTGAAAAATCTTGACATGCTCGGGTCTGCATGGTAGCAATCCCCTGTTTTTGGCTCCGGCCTTAAAAAAATTATCCACAAATCCTGTATACAGTATACCGACAGTAAATCGCTTTTGATAATCGATAAGAGGTGAAATTTTGATCAGTCTCGACTGGACTCTGATACTGCAGTTTTTTAACTTTTTGGTGCTCCTGCTCATCCTGAATAAAATCCTCTATCGTCCCCTGCAGGCCATTATGGCTCAGCGGAATGAGAAGATTGAAGGGGGTAAGGCGCGCGCCCGTGATCTTGAGGCCGATATTGAAGAGAAAATGCACAGCTATCAGCAACAACTAAATGCGGCCAAGTCCGAAGCTGCTTTAGAGCGTGCAGGGTTGCGCAAGGCGGCTCACCAGCAGGAGTCTGAAATTACTGGTGAAGCCCAGGAAAAAGCGGTTGCCCGGGTCAAGAGTATTCGCGGGCAGGTCGAGAAAGAAGCCAGCGAAGCTGCTCAGGTGCTTAAAGATGGCGCAGAAGCGATGGCGGGACAAATTGCCTCCAAGGTTCTCGGCCGAGAACTGGTCTGATTCATGCGAAAAGGGATTTCGATGCGCACAACAAGAACAGTATTGCTGACACTGGCACTGATGCTCCTGCTGACAGGTCTGGTTTATGCCTCGGGTGGAGAGCACCATGTTGAAAGTGGGGTTCTGCTCAAGGATTTTCTGTACCGAGTTTTTAACTTTGCCATTGTTATCGGCATATTGGTCTATTTTCTAACCAAACCGCTCAAAAAAGGGCTGGCTGGACGAAGTAATGATATTGAGAAAGCCTTGGCCGAGGCTGAGCAGATTAAGCTCGATGCAGAAGCCAAGTTTGCCGAGTATGATAAGAAACTGGCGACAGCCAATGCTGAGATTGCTGAAATCAGTGCTGCAATCAAGCGTGAAGGCGTCCTGGAGAAAGAGAAAATTATTGTCAGCGCTAAGCAGATGGCGATCAAGATTGAGCAGGATGCCGAGAAGGCCGCCGCTCTCGAGGTTGCCAAGGCGCGACGAGAACTCCAGTCCGAAGCGGTCAGATTGGCCGTGGAACTTGCTGAAGAACTGTTGAAGAAAAACTTTACCGGCGAAGATGATACCCGTCTTATCGACGAGTATATGCAAAAGGTGGGAGAGTTACATTGAGTAACAGTGCGATTGCCATAAGATACGCCAAGGCTCTGCTGACAATCGGCAAGGAACAGGGGCAAGTTGAACCCTATGCCGAAGAGCTGTCGTCCATTGCCGCTGTCATGAGTAAAGAGGATATGTTACGCCTGTTGCTCGACAGCCCGACCTTCCCGGTTGAGAAAAAAAGCGCCATCATCGCAGATGTCGCTACGGCGATGAAATTAAGCGTCGGGATGAAGACTTTCCTCGGACTGCTGGTCGAAAAGGGTCGCATCGCTTATTTGGCGCATATTTCAGAAAATTATCGCAGTTTAGCCGATGGTCTCTCAGGGATCGTGCGTGCAAAACTGACCTCGGCTCATGCGTTGGAAGCAACAACGACTGAGGCGATTCGTAGTGGCCTTGAGAAACAGACCGGCAAGCAGGTCGTTCTTAACCTTTCTGTCGATCCGGAACTTATCGGTGGCGTCAAGGCAGAGATGGGCGGCAAACTTTTCGACGGCAGTGTGAAAACCCAGCTTAAGCAGATAGCAGATACCTTAGCAAAGGGGTGACCTAATATTATGGAAATCAGAGCAGAAGAAATCAGTGCAATTATCAAGAAGCAGATCGAGGGCTTCGGTCGTGAGGTCGAGGTCAGTGAGACCGGTACCATCATCTCTGTAGGTGACGGTATTGCGCGTATCCATGGTCTTGACAAGGCAATGGCCGGTGAACTGCTTGAGTTCCCCAAGGATACCATGGGCATGGTACTTAACCTTGAGGAAGATAATGTTGGTGCCGCTATCCTCGGTGATTCCGAACATATCAAAGAGGGTGATCTGGTCAAGCGGACCGAGCAGATCGTGCGGGTTCCAGTTGGTGAGGCATTGATCGGGCGTGTCGTCAACGGTATCGGCATTGCCATCGACGGCAAGGGTGATATTGAGACAGATACCTATAGCCAAGTTGAACTTAAGGCCCCTGGCATCGTTGCACGTAAGTCGGTTCATGAACCGCTGCAGACAGGCCTCAAGGCGATCGACGCCATGGTTCCCATCGGTCGTGGTCAGCGTGAGCTGATTATCGGTGATCGTCAGACCGGCAAGACGGCGGTCGCTATCGATACAATTATCAATCAGAAGGGCCAGGACGTTATCTGTATCTACGTCGCCATTGGTCAGAAGCGTTCGACGGTTGCCCAGGTTGTTGACAAACTTCGTCAGCATGGTGCTATGGATTACACCATCGTCGTCGCTGCGACCGCATCCGACCCGGCTCCGCTGCAGTTTATCAGCCCCTATACCGGCGTTACCATGGGTGAGTTTTTCCGGGATAACGGCAAGCATGCGCTGATCATTTATGATGATCTCTCCAAGCAGGCTGTGGCTTATCGTCAGCTCTCCCTGTTGCTGCGTCGTCCGCCGGGACGCGAGGCCTTCCCGGGGGACGTCTTCTACCTGCATAGCCGTCTGCTTGAGCGGGCCTGTAAGGTTAATGATAGTCTCGGGGCCGGTAGTTTGACAGCCCTGCCGATCATTGAGACCCAAGCTGGTGACGTTTCGGCCTATATTCCGACCAACGTTATTTCGATTACCGATGGTCAGATCTTCCTTGAGACCGACCTCTTCTACTCGGGGGTACGTCCGGCGATCAACGTCGGTCTGTCGGTTTCGCGGGTTGGTGGTTCGGCTCAGGTTAAGGCGATGAAACAGGTTGCCGGGACTCTGCGTCTGGCCTTGGCTCAGTATCGCGAGATGGCCGCTTTTGCCCAGTTCGGTTCTGACCTCGATGCCGAAACCCAGAAGCAGTTGGCGCGTGGTGAGCGTTTGGTTGAGATTCTCAAGCAGGGTCAGTATCAGCCCCTGCCGGTAGCCAAGCAGGTGCTTGCGATCTATGCCGTCAACAAGGGTTATACCGATGATATTCCCGCGGCCGCAGTTCAGCGCTATGAACCTGAACTGATGACCTTTCTCGATAATCAGCATTCTGCCCTGGTCAATGATCTCACCGAGAAGAAAGCGATTGATGATGATCTCGATGCGCGCATCAAGAAGGCTCTCGTCGAATTTCAAGGTCAGTTCAGCGCTTGATATAAACTGCCGACAGAAGGTTTGAACGCATGGCTAGTCTTAAGGACATAAAAAAGCGGATCAGCTCGGTAAAAAATACCCAGCAGATCACCAAGGCGATGAAGATGGTCTCGGCGGCAAAATTGCGCAAAGCCCAGGAATCTGCAGTCGCTGCTCGGCCCTATGCCGAAAAACTCCAACAGGTTTTGATTAATCTGGCGGGTCGTGAAGAGGCTGATGCTCATCCATTGCTGGTACACCGTGGCAAGGGGCGTGCGTTAGTCTTATTGATGACTGCCGACCGAGGGTTATGTGGTGGATTTACCGCCAATATCTCTAAAGCCGCCGAACGGTTTATCCGTGATAACGAACAGGGCTTTGAAGCAATTGATCTGATGATAACTGGTCGCAAGGGTAAAGAATTCCTGCGCAGCCGGGTCGGTAAAAATATTGTCAAGGTCCATGAAAATATCGGGAAGGGTCTCAACTATAAGACTGCTTCGCTGATTGGACAGGAGATTGTCAGCTCATTTGAGGATGAGACTTACGATGCTGTTTTCCTGTTTTATAACGCTTTTGAGAGTGCAATCAGTCAGGTTATTACTTTGGAGCAGTTGCTACCGATCAAGCCTGAAAGTGATCAGGCAGTGGAGGAAGATAGCACCGACTATATCTATGAGCCGAATCGCCTGGAAGTGCTCTCGCAGATTCTGCCGAAGATGGTTGAAGTGCAGATTTTCCGTGGTCTGCTCGAATCGGTCGCTTCTGAACATGGCGCGCGCATGGCTGCGATGGACAGTGCCAGTCGCAATGCCTCTGAGATGATTGGTAAACTGACCCTGAAATATAACCGGGCCCGTCAGGCGGCAATTACCAAAGAGCTGATGGAGATCATCTCCGGTTCTGAATCGGTTAAATAGAGACACGTTTAGAAATTTTAAGATAAAGAGTTTTTTCCGGCAGGATAGAGGAGGAAAAGGGAATCATGAACAAGGGAAAGATTACACAGGTCATCGGTCCTGTTGTTGACATTGAATTTGAACCCGGCAAACTGCCGGAGATCTATCACGCACTTAAAATTACCAACCCGTCGATCTCTGCTGTAGAGTTTAACCTGGTTGTTGAAGTTGCGCAGCACCTCGGTGAAAATACCGTGCGTGCGATTGCCATGGATGCGACCGATGGTCTGGTCCGTGGTCAAGATGTTGTCGATACTGGCAAACAGATCGTCATGCCAGTTGGTGAGAAGACCCTGGGTCGGATCATGAATGTGATCGGTGAACCGGTTGATGAAGCCGGTCCCATCGGTTCGGATGTCGAGTGGCAGATTCATCGCCCGGCTCCTGACTTTGTCAGCCAGTCGACCACGGTTGAATCCTTTGAAACCGGTATCAAGGTTGTCGATCTGCTCGCACCTTATTCACGTGGTGGCAAGATCGGCCTGTTCGGTGGTGCCGGGGTCGGCAAGACCGTTCTGATCATGGAACTGATCAACAATATCGCCCAGCAACATGGTGGTTTCTCGGTCTTTGCCGGGGTTGGTGAGCGGACCCGTGAAGGGAACGATCTCTGGGAAGAGATGAAAGAATCCGGCGTTCT
>JAKIUS010000024.1 GCA_021647445.1 Geopsychrobacter sp.
ACGACTCGGCATCCTTAGAAATAGCAGGGGTGGGGGGCAGGGCGGCATCTTCAACGGTGAAGAGGTTTATTTTCGGGTCGCATTCAAGCCGCCGGCAACCATTGGTCAGGCGCAGAAAACTGTTGATTATGAGGGACGCGATGCCACCCTCGAAGCCAAAGGTCGTCATGACCCCTGCGTAGTACCGCGTGCGGTTCCGATTGTCGAAGCGATGGCCGCTCTGGTCATAGCGGATCTGATCCTGGTTCAGAAGATGCGTTCACCAAGCGGACTTTAAAATATTTCTCAACAAAAAATGGAGTTTTTATGCGTGTACTTAGTCTGATTTTTCTTAGCATACTCATGGTAGCTACCCCGGTCTTTGCCGGAGTGGTCAACATGCGTGAGCTCAAAACTATCCAGCTGGAAACAACGCCCAAGCAGATCACCACCACTGCGGATGGTCGGCGTATGTATGTCCTGACCGAAGAGGGCAATCTGCTGATTTACAACCTCGGTGGTGAATTACAGGGGAAGTTGAGCATCGATCCAGCTATCGATCAGATCACCGCCCTCGGCCCACAACACCTGCTATTGCAGAAGACCGCGAAAAAACAGGCCGTCGTGGCGATAATTGAGGTCTCACAACAGGTCGATACCAGCAAATCACCGATCCTCGGCGATCCGGACGCACCGATCACCATTGCGGTATTTGACGACTTCGAATGCCCCTACTGCGCCAAGACCGTCCCCCTGTTGAAACAGATAGTCGCGAAATATCCGGGCCAGGTTAAGCTGGCCTTCAAGAATTTTCCCCTCGGCAGCCACCGCAATTCACGCAACGCCGCTCTGACTGCTCTGGCGGCTGATCGTCAGGGAAAGTTCTGGGATGTGCATGATCTGCTCTATGAAAATTACAATCGTTTGAACCCCAAGAAGATTGACGAACTGGCAGCCCAGACCGGGCTCGATATGGAACAGTTGAAGAAAGACCGGGTCGATCCACAACTAAGCGCCCAGATTGCGCAGGATATCGAAGAAGGAACCAACATCGGTGTACGGGGCACACCGACCATCTTTGTCAACGGCCGCCTGCTGGCCGAACGCAGCCTTAGCGGCTTCAGCCGCTTGATCGAAGAAGAGTTACGCAAGCTGCCCGCAACCCCGACCAATCCACAATAACAACCATGACGCCACTGACCCTGACCTTCGTCGGCAGCGGCGATGCCTTTGCCAGCGGTGGCCGTCTGCAGAGCGCGATTCATCTCGCCTCTGCAGAGGGTGGCCTGCTCCTCGATTGCGGAGCAACCCTGCTCACCGGCCTGCACAATTGCCAGCTCACTACCAATCAGATCGACAGCGTCATAATCTCGCACCTCCATGGTGATCACTTCGGTGGCCTGCCATTTCTGCTGCTAGAGGCCCTCTTTGTCCAGCAGCGACGGAAGCCGTTAAATATTTACGGTCCCCCCGGACTCGAAGAACGGATCAGCGAAACCTGCCATGCCCTCTACCCCGGCGCTCTCGACGCTCCCCTGCCCTTCGCCCTCAACATTCATCCCTACAACGCCCCAACGCAGAACGCCGAGCAATTCTTCCGCATCAGTTCTCAACCGGCCCGTCACGGTCGCCACGCAGCCGCCTGTTCGTTTGTCATCGAGCTAGAGGGACGGCGCATCGCCTATAGCGGCGATACCGAATGGCACGCGGGCCTACTCTCCCTCGCCGCGAACAGCGATCTCTTTATCTGCGAATGCTGCACCTTCGACCAGAAACTACCCGGTCATATCAATTATCTAACCCTCAAAAAATATAAAAAAAAGATCACAGCCAAACAGATCATCCTGACCCATACTGGCGCACAGATCGACAGCCACCGTCAGCAGATTGACCTGCCGATTGCGCATGACGGGTTAAGCATAAAGCTCTAAATTCCTTGCAAATATTTAAGCGTTGAATCAGTCGCAACCATCAATCCGACGATAAAAGTGAAGTATTCAAAGATTCTCGTCCTCCGGCATGAACCATTCCACCACCAACCCAAGCGGAATCGCCAGCAACAGAGTCAAACCTGAACGCACCAGGGTAAATGGCAGACCCAGAAACTGTGTTTCAATCGGCATCATCTGCGGTTTTAAGGCGTAGGCCGCCAAGACAATCGCCACCACCGCCCAACGCGCACCGAGCCTACGCAGACTCATCAATAGGGGAAAGATCACATAAGGTGGACCGATCAGCAGCGCTCCGCAGCCGACTGCCAGCAGCAGACCCTTGATCCCGCCCTCACGACCAAGAACCCGCGCGATCATCTCACGGCCGATCCAGGTCTGAATCAATCCAACCAGCGCAAAAACCGCGACAATCAATAGGGTTACAGATAATAAAAGCGTCATTCCGGCCTGAAGCGCAACTAAGGCTTTCTGCGGCGCAGCCGACCAGGCCCACAGATAAAGAGCGATCACAAACCAAAGAATGCGTTGACGAAGAAAGCCACCAAAAAAGCCTTTCATAACACCCCCCCGAGCAGCAAACCAGACAAGAGGGCAACCAATAAAGTCAGGCCATTGCGCAGCAGGGCAAAACGCCAATTGAAGACTTGGGCCTCAAAGGGCAGGGTAACAATTCCAACCGACACCCACGACATGATAAATACCGCAACCGCTGGCGGCCAGGCCCCATTTGTGAGCATCGAACCCGCCAGGGGGTAAGAGGCCAACGGCGGGCCGATCGATACCGCCCCCAACAGACCGCCGCACAGCAATGAAGTAGCTTTATTCGCAGTGCCTAAAAAGGATTCGATCATTTCTGGAGGCAGAAACTCCTGAAACAGGCCAACCAGGGCAAAAATGGCCAACAACAGGGGCAACAGATTCGCCAGAGTCATGCCCCCGCATCGTAACGAAGCCCACGCCCTGGTGGGATCACGCTTGAATGCCCAATAGTATGCGCAGCAGACCAGTAGCAGATAAACCAGACCAATGGTTCCCATGCCCATTTTATTCTCCTCAAGGCCGAATTAATCGGTCTCAGTATAGTTGAAAACCACAGTTGACAGCAGAAACTTTTCAGGTATAATCACGACCGATTTAGTTACCATTTAACTTTATTCACTCTCAATAAAGGAGACAATCTCGATGACAAAATTTGTCTGCACGATCTGCGGTTATGTCCATGAAGGCGATGTCGCCCCCGATTGCTGTCCGCAGTGCAAGGCTGCCGCCAATAAATTCACCTTGATGAATCCAAACGCCGATCTCGTCTGGGCCGATGAGCACCGGATTGGCGTCGCCGCTGGTGTCGATACCGAAATCATCGAGGGGTTGCGCGCCAATTTCACCGGCGAATGTACCGAAGTCGGCATGTATTTGGCTATGAGCCGTCAGGCCGACCGTGAAGGCTATCCGGAAGTGGCCGAAGCCTACAAACGGATCGCCTTCGAAGAGGCCGAGCATGCCGCCAAGTTTGCCGAACTGCTTGGCGAGTGTGTTGTCGCCGACACCAAGGCCAACCTGCAGGCCCGCGTCGAAGCTGAGCACGGTGCCTGTGCTGGCAAGAAAGCCCTAGCGACCCGTGCCAAAGAACTCAACCTCGATGCCATTCATGACACTGTTCACGAAATGTGCAAGGATGAAGCCCGCCATGGCTCTGCTTTTGCCGGTCTGTTGAAGCGTTTTTTCAGCTGAGCTTCAAACCAGCATAAGCATTTTAAAAAGGGCCTGTCGTTCGCGACAGACCCTTTTTTTATCTGGCCGCACCGTCTACGACGGTTTGATTTTATCGATACACACTGGTACCATTTAATATCGGTGTATGACCCTTAATCTTTTCTCCGATTTCTTCCCTCTTGAGTGTGGATTGGTGGTTACATCTTGAACTACAGTCTCTCCGAATTACTCGATCTCCCCAAACTTAAGGATCTGCTCGATTCACTGAATGCCGTTCAGCAATTACCCTCAGCCATCGTTGATATCAAGGGCAATATTCTCACCGCGACCAACTGGCAAGATATTTGTGTCAAATTCCATCGCCTCAACCCCCAAACCAAAAAAAAATGCCTTGAGAGTGATCTGCATATCGAAGCGAGCCTCGACCACCTAAAAGCCTGCACCATTTACCGCTGTCCCATGGGTCTCATAGATGCCGCCGTCCCAATTATAATTGAGGGCAACCATCTCGGTAATATTTATTCGGGCCAGCTTTTTTTAGAACCGCCAGACGAAGATTACTTTCGCAAACAAGCGCAAAAATACGATTTCAATGAAAAGAACTACCTTAAGGCACTTCAGAAAGTCCCTCTGTTTTCTGAGGAACAACTGCGCAATAATCTGACAATGATTCACCATCTAGTGCAAGGCCTTGTAGAACAAGGTCTGCAATTTAAACATCAACTTGAAGCTGAAAACAAACTTCGTCAGAGCAAAGAAAAATATCAACGGATTTTTGAGAATCTGCAAGAGGTCTATTACGAAGCCAACCTTCAGGGAAAACTTCTGGAAATCAGTCCCTCGATTCAAGCTATATCCCAATACACCAGAGAAGAACTCATCGGTAAATCACTAAAAGACCTTTATGTTGACTCAAATGCACGTGAACATTTTGTAGATCGGCTCTTAAGTACCGGCAGGGTCAAAAACTACCCAATCCATCTTCGCGACAAGGATGGAACGCAGCGCTACTGCGCCATTACCACCAGCCTTTTAAAAGATAGCCGGGGAGTTCCGGTTAAATTAATAGGTTCAATTCGCGATATGTCTGAAAACGAACAGATCAGTGAACAACTGCAACTTCAGATCAAAGAACATGAAACCAGTCAAAAGTTACTCAAAGAGAGTGAAGAACGCTTCAAAGCCTTACATGAAGCGTCTTTTGGCGGCGTGGGTATTCATGATAAGGGGCTTATCCTGGATTGTAACCAGGGGCTCTCAGACATAACCGGGTTCTCCATTGCAGAACTCATCGGCATGCAGGGCCTCCAACTCATTGCCCCGGATTATCTCGATCAGGTTTTGCACAATATTAAATCCGCCGCAACCGACCGCTATGAAGTTGAAGGGGTGCGTAAAGATGGCTCCATCTACCCGCTTTCAATCAAGGGGAAAACCGTTCAGTACAAAGGACGCGAAGCGCGGGTCATCGAATTTCGTGATATTACCGAAATAAAGCGCGCTGAGACCGAACTGCGCAAAAGTGAATCAACCCAACGTGCCATGCTTGAGAATATCATTGATGTGATTATGATCATCGATCAGCAGGGGATCAATCGCTTTAAAAGCGCCAATATTGAGAAGTGGTTCGGCTGGAAACCGACCGAACTTATTGGCGAACCTGTCTGGAACAGAATTCACCCCGAAGACCTGACCTCAGTAAAAAAAAGTATCGCCACAATCATGAATGAACCTGACACCGTTAAAACTGGTGAGTGCCGCTATCTCTGTAGAAATGGTGAATATAAATGGATCTAATATACCGGCGTCAATCGCTTACATGATGCGGATATCACGGGAATCCTGATGAGTTTCCACGACATCAGTGAACGTAAAGAACACGAAAGAGAAAAACTGAAAATTCAGAAATTGGAATCTATCGGCCTGCTTGCAGGCGGAATTGCCCACGACTTCAATAATATTCTTGCGGCACTCTATGGCAATATTGCCCTTGCCAAACTCAAGGTAACCAAAGAACAACCCGGATTTCGGTATATTGAAGCGGCTGCCAATTCCATGAACAGTGCAACACTTTTAACCAATCAACTATTAACCTTTGCCAAAGGAGGCGACCCGGTCAAAAATGATCTGAGTCTGGTTCACCTTATCGAAGAAGTTGTGGCCTTTCATCTTTCCGGCAGCAATGTGAAACCTGATATTCTCTATCCTGACAACCTGTGGCTGGCCGATGCCGAGCAAGGACAAATCCAACAAGCCTTTGCCAACCTGACGATCAACGCCATGCACGCCATGCCCGATGGAGGCACCTTGCGGGTTGAACTGGAAAACATGGCTCTTCGTTCTGGAGTCATCGCTACGGTCAAGTCTGGCAAGTATATCCGCATCCGTTTTTGCGATGAAGGGATCGGCATTGCGCCAGAACACCTGTCACGCATCTTCGATCCCTACTTCACTACCAAACAATCAGGCAGCGGGCTGGGCCTGGCAACCATCTATTCTATAATCACCAAACATGGGGGGCAGATAACAGTCGAGTCTCAACTCAATAAAGGGACGACATTTACTCTTTATCTACCGGCGACCCTCTCCCGTCGGCCCCTTCAGACCACAAGCACCCAAAGCACAATATGCCATCACATGATTGGCAAAATCTTGCTAATGGATGATGAAGAGAGCATCAGACACACCATAAGTAGCATGCTCAATGAACTTAACTTCACCGTCGAGACTGCTAAAAATGAGACAGAAGCCGTAAATCTCTATCACCAGGCATTAACGACCGAAAGCCCCTTTGATCTGGTAATTCTGGATATGACCATTCCGGGCGGCAAGGGGGGAAAAGAAGTCGCGCGTAGTATTTTGAAGCTCAATCCCGCTGCAAAATTGATTGTTTCAAGTGGCTACGCCGATGCGCCCGTGATGGCCAACTATGGTGAATATGGCTTTAAGGGGGTCATTCCAAAACCCTATGATCTGGAAAAATTATCGACGGTGATGGCCCAGGTTTTATCCGAATAGGAACCCTTAACTTAAATCCTGGGGTCAATCAACTGCCCTTTAAATCAACAAAACGCCGCCGGTAAACCGTTGGTGACACACCGGCAATCTGCTTGAAGAGCCGCCGGAAGGAACTTGCATCCTCATAACCAACGGCACTGGTGATCAGTCCGATCCGGGTTTCACCACGTTCGAGCAGACGCTTGGCCGCTTCGACCCGCAGACGTTGTAAATACTCCAATGGCGAATCACCCGTCGCCTTCTTGAAGCGGCGCAGGAAGGTGCGCTCGACCATCTGGGCCATGCTGGCCATCTTGACCACGCTGGTGCGTTCGGTCAAATGTTGCTCAAGATAGCGCTGGACCAGCGCGACCTGCTTGTCACCATGATTCTTTTGACGGCGAAAACGGATATATGGGGCCTGATGACGCCGACTCCGATCGATCAACATCATACGCGCACAGCTATCGGCCAACTCAGCAGAGCCGAATTTCTCCAACAGGTAAATGGCCAGATCCTGATGTGCGCTGGTGCCACCGGCACAGATATAGTCGTCACCATCGATGAGAATTTTGTCCTCCTGCAACTTAACCTTGGGATAGGTCTGGTGGAAACGATCAGCGAGTTGCCAGTGGGTCGTCGCTTCGCGCCCGTTTAAAATTCCGGCTTCAGCGACCAAAAAAGCCCCGGCACAGATGCTGGCGATAATCGTTCCACGCCCATGCTGCTCCTTCAGCCAAGAAATCACCTCTTTCTCTTGACGCAAGGCCTCGATATTACCTAACACCGAAGGCAGAATAATCAGGTCGGGCTGACGACAACTGGCGATGGAACAATGGGGGACCAACGGTTCCTGGCTGAAACAAACCACCGGACCACCGTCGAGCGTAAGGACCTCCCAGCGGCAAAAGGGGGTTTTATCTGTCTTATTCCGCTTCTTTTTTTCCCAGTTAGCCACCGTAAACAGATCTAGAGGTCCAGCGATACTCGATTGCAGACAGTTATCAAAAGCCAGAATCGCGATGTTAAGCATGACAGACCTCCCTCAGTTGGTGTCGTATCAGACAAAGAAATCACCCGACACCAAGATATCGGGCCCCCAGAGCCATGACAAGCAGATTTTCATGTTCAACTAGACTTAAGCTGAAACCAACTCATATTTTCAATGGGGATGCCGGTGCTCTTCGTCATTGTGGCCCGGATGCGGATGGTCGTGATATTCGTGCTGGCTGGTATGCTCATGGCCACTCGCATGGCTTTTTTTATCGGCGTGCACATGACGGTAGCGATGAGGATGTTCATGCTCATGTTCATGAGGGTGACTGTGGTTGGTCTCGCCATGTTGGTGCGTATGTTCATGGCGGTGTTTATGGGGATGGGCGTGTTCGTGCTGGTGTTGCAGCTGACGAATCTGCAGAGCGCAATGATCACGATAAGTATAATCGAGGCCATTGAGACTCGTCAGATTTTTATCAGCTATAAAGTCTTTTGTCATATAATCAAGGCTGATCTGGCCATTGTGCATCACCAGTGTACGTTCGGTCAGCCGACGCACAAAGAAGATATCATGGCTGACCAACAACAGGGTTGCATCGATCCCCTGTAAGATTTCAAGCAGCAACTCTTCCCCCTGCGGATCGAGCCCCGCAGTCGGTTCATCGAGAATCAACAGCTGTGGTTTTAAACTTAAAACACTGGCCAACGCCAGTCGCTTACGCTCACCACCCGACAGATGCAGGGGTATCCGCGCGGCGAAATCGTCGAGTTTGACCATTTTAAGGGCAGAATCGACAAGTTTCCTGACTTCTTCCTCACCAATTCCGAACTGCCGCGGCGCAAAAGCGACCTCATCGTAACAACTGGGGCAGACCAGTTGATCCGCGCTATCCTGAAAGACCATGCCGGTCTGCTGCCAGACCGGACGCCCCTTACCGGGGCTTACCCTTTGTCCGGCAAAACGGTAGTCGCCGCGAAACGGGATCAAACCCAACAGGGCCATGAGCAGGGTGCTCTTACCGGCACCGTTTTCGCCAACGATGGCAACCCGCTCACCTGGCTCAATGCGTAAATCAACCCCGCGCAGGGCCGGGGTCCCGTCAGGATAGCTGTAGCATACAGATTTAAGATCGATCAGCGAAGTCTTCGCCGTAGCAAAGGTCGTCTCCTGATTTCTGCTTGTGGCCGCAGAGACTGACTGCTGCTCGGCTTCGGTATCTTCAGCAAACCGGAAAGAGAAATCAAGTCCATGCTCACGTAGTGAGGGTCGATGTTCAACCAGCTCCTTAAGACGGTAATCATGATGCACCCGCCCGCCATCAAGCACCAGCACACGCTCGCACAGTTCGTAGAGAAAGATCAGATCGTGACTGATCAAAAGCAGGGTACCGGGGTAATTTTTGAGCAGGTCGAGAAAGATCTGCTCCTGTAGGGGATCTAGGTTGGCGGTCGGCTCATCTAAAATCAGCAGTTCGGGCTGCATAGCCAGCAAACCGGCTAAGGCCGCGCGCTTCTTCTGACCATAGCTTAAGGCGTGAGGCGGTTTGAAGAGCAGTTCGGTCAACCCGACATCACTGACTGCTTTGCGGACTACACGCTCTACGGCATCCTCATCTAAACCTTGATTGCGCGGTCCGAAGGCGACATCCTCATAGATATTGTGGCCAAAAAGTTGATCATCCGGATCCTGAAACAGCAGGCCGATCTCAAGACGTACCCGCTGCAGTTGTTCAGCATCAAGTTGCTTGCCGCGAAATTCGATCTGGCCCTGCTGCGTTTGCAACAACCCGCACAGCTGTTTGACGAGGGTGGTTTTCCCCGAGCCGTTATGCCCAACCAGCGCAATGCGCTCTTTGGCCCGTATCTGCAGATCGATTCCATCAAGCGCTCGGGTTCCATCTGGATAGACGTAACCTAGGCCACGAGCATCTAACAACAGGGCATCACCCTGAACGGAACTGATCGGTTGTGCTAACTGATGCATTAACTTTCCTTAGACGCGAATCTCTTAAGCATTTACAAAACCGGTTAAAGTCCAACGGGCAACAACCGATCCCAGATCACCAGCAGCATCCCGCTACCAACAACCAGCAACGCTTTAAGATAATCGCTGGTTACCGATTTAAACTGAAACGGCTGGGGCCAGCGCCCCTGATAGCCACGCGCCAGCATTGCCATGTGTACCCGCTCTGTACGCTCAAAGCTCCGAACGAAAAGCATGCCGATATAGTTTCCGACCGAACGCAAGGTCGCCAGGTTGGTTGCCTTGCGAAAACCGCGCACATCCATACTGATCTGCATGCGCCTGGCCTCGTGGATAAAGACATACAGATAGCGGTGAGAAATCAACAGCAGTTCGCTGATCCGCTCCGGCACCCCCATGCACGACAGACCCGCTAAAGTCTTGGGCAATGGTGCCGTAGCCAGCAGCGGTTCCATCAACAAGGCCACGCTTGCCGCACGCAGAATGATCAGCCAAGCAAGATCGAGACCGCGCAAATTAAAATGCAACCAGTCAATACCATTAAACCCGACCATTTGATCCCCCGCATGAT
>JAKIUS010000025.1 GCA_021647445.1 Geopsychrobacter sp.
CACCGGCGGCGCTCACGGCTGAATCAACATGGAAATCTGCCGAAGGAACAATGATGTGCGCCCCCGCGACAATTTGTTGTCCTTTGATCAAGGTCATCCCGGCAGGATTAAAATAAACGGTCGAAGCATCCTCGGCCGAAGCGGCGATGCCGGCAAAGGCACTCCCCAAGCCGGAAACAGACTGCTCGGTGATCGCAAAACCCGATGCAAAAGCAGATGTTGCCAACCCGAAGGTCAACAAGAGGGACAACAGCAGGGCTCTTTTCATGATGGTCGCTCCTTTAAGAAGAAAAGATAAAAACCGTACCAGGAGGTTGTCGGGCTATACGAGCCGAAGCGAAAATCCAGATCATGGATAGTCCGACAACCTCCTGATTATGGCGCAAGATCACTTATTTGGATCACAGACAACATTAAATGTTATAAAACAGCTTTTTACTGCCGTCAACTGCTTTTAAGCTTAAGTTTTCTTTACTTTTTACCGGCAATCGCTATCCTTAAAGAAATCAACCCGTTTCCCTAACTGCTTATTATGAATGAGTTTCTTCTCACAAGTCTGCTCGTCATCGCAGCTGTGCTTGCCGCTGGGCATGCTATTTTGCACAAACGCGACCCACGTTCGACGTTCGGTTGGATCATGGTCTGCATCACCATCCCAGGTCTTGGCCCCCTTATCTACTGGGTCTTCGGCTTAAACCGGATCAGAACCCGTAATCGCAATTGGAAAATGCATGGACGTGACAGCACTTGGCCATCGCCAGCCATTTGCGAATGGACACCGGCACTTTCAGATGCCAGTCCTTTCAATCATGAAAATTTCGCCTCATTACTGAATCTCTCCGACCATGTCACACGTCGTCCTCTTTTACCGGGTAATCGGGTCACGCCGCTCTTTAATGGTGAACAAGCGTATCCTGACATGCTCGATGCCATCAACGCTGCAAGCGAATCGGTCTATCTTTCGACCTATATCTTTGAATCAAACAAGACCGGCAAAACGTTTATTGCCGCCCTGTCACAGGCCAAAGCGCGCGGAGTCAGGGTCCGGGTACTGATTGATGCCCTGGGGGAACGCTACAGCTTCCCGGTTGCCCGCTGGCTGATGCGCCGTAAAGAGATTACCGTAGCGCGTTTTTTGCCCTTCTCACTCTTAGCACGCGGATTTCATCTCAATTTGCGCGGACATCGCAAGATTCTGACCATCGATGGTCGTATCGGCTACACAGGAGGGATGAATATTGGTGATCGTCATCTCGCCGGGGATATTAAGAGGAAAAAACGCGTTTCAGACGTCCACTTTAAACTCGAAGGACCGACCGTCAGTCATCTCGAAGATGCCTTCGCCGAGGACTGGCGATTTTCAACCGGGGAACAACTTCCGGCGACCCAGGCGACGGACTTATTAAAACCTCAAGGGAATGCCTACTGCCGTGGTATCAGTGCGGGCCCCAATGAAGATTTTGAAAAACTCCGTTGGATCATCAATGGCGCCATCGGCTGTGCACGAAAAAGCATCCGCATCATGACGCCCTATTTCATCCCTGAACGTCCACTGGTTTACGCGATTAACACGGCAGCAATGCGGGGCGTGCAGGTTGAGCTTTTTCTGCCCATCGAAAACAATCTCCCCTTCGTTGCCTGGGCTACCCGGGCTTATCTTGCGGAATTACTGCAATACAATGTCAAGATTTACTATCAACCTCCCCCCTTCGTACACAGCAAATTGCTGGTGATAGATGACGCCTATGCCCTGGTCGGTTCAACAAATCTCGACCCGCGCAGCTTCAGGCTCAACTTCGAATTCAACCTCGAAATTTATGACCTGGACTTGGTTGGCAAACTTTGTCAACACATCGATACTGCGCGAAAAGATTCACGCGAATTGACTCTGGCTGAGATTCAGGAACGACCTATGTCGATTAAGCTGGTCGACGCTTTTGCGAAACTTTTCTCTCCTTTCCTCTAAACATCATGTATTATTTCAACTGCCTGTCGCCCTTACTTTGGGCAGGCTACAAATCCGGCCATTAACAACGAATCGGAACAATCTGCATGAAGTTGCTCAATAAGACCATCGACCAATGTATCAACAGAATTAATGGGGCCTATAAGGGCTACCTCTCGCCCAAAATCCCCAAACAATTTACGGTCCCGTTTATCGAAGAAGTCAGCAACCAGATCGGTTCGATACCAGAATTTATAGACCACCACTTAAGACGCGACCTTCCTGGGCTCGCATTCAGCAATCCCCTGATTGTCTTTGATGAGATAACTCGTGAAATAGCCGGGGAAAAGATCGTTGCCCAGTTTGAAAAAATCGGTGCCAAGCCGACTCCCTGCAACGTTGCCAGCAACAGTATCGTTGAAATAGAACGGATTTTAGAACTCGGGCTCAAACGTTTCACCGGGCTGGAATTTAATTGCGAGATATCCACCTCGACCTTCGACCAGAAATACGGCGCGGTTAAATGTGGAGAGAAGCGTTTCGACATCATTTACGGAGTCGGCGGTGGCAGTGTTATCGATGTTGCCAAATATGCGGCCTATAAGTTGAATTTGCCCTTTGTCTCCATACCGACCTCACTGGCCAACGATGGCTTTGCCTCCCCTTTCGCCGTACTCAATCTTGGCAAAGACGGCACCATGACCCTCAGTGCCAACACCCCCCTGGCGGTGGTCGTCGACACCAACCTGGTAAAATCGAATGACCCCGGCTATAAACGCCGGATACGCAGTGGTATCGGCGATCTGCTCTCTAACTTAACCGCCGTTCTCGACTGGCAGTTAGCGGATCGAAAAAAACAGGAGCGCTACGAAAGCTATTCAGGGTTTCAGGCCATCTGCGGAGCGCGATTGGTCATGAAAGAGTTACAAACCTGCTCAGACTTCTTCTACGATGATCGCTTTCTTGAAATTCTGGCCTGCTCACTGATGGCCAGTGCCGAGGCCATGAGTCGCTATGGTTCAAGTCGTCCGGCGAGTGGGTTTGAACACAAACTCTACCACGCCTACAACGAACTGACCGACTTTAAGCCCGTAGCCACTCACGGCGAACTTGTGGCGGTTGGAGCACTCCTTTCGAGTTTTGCTCACCAGGAATATCATGACAATTTGCGGCAGACTTACGAGATTGTGGGATTACCTTACAACGGCCAAGGACTGGCGGAGTGCGGGATAAAACTTGATGTTTTAAATGCGGCCATTATTCAGGCCCAAAAGGTAAAACCGGACCGCTATACGATACTCGAAGACTGCGGGCCCAAACATCTGCAAGAAGCGCTTTGCAAGGCCTACCCTCTTTAAGAGGGCGCACCCATAAATCCAAGCACCCTTGATATAGGGGTTGTGAGGCCATTATACGGAATAGTCACACTATTTATACATAAGAAAAAGAGCGTCTCTTCTCAATAAAAACCGGCTGACTTTGCCCCGTTCTCACTGGGTCAACGCCTAAAAATACCCACGCATCTTGGCGCATGAATTTCACAATCTCTTCTGCTTCAATCAAACACGTAAGCTCTGCAGGACTGACAAATCCAAACATTCCATCGTTATAGATGACTTCAATCTCTTCCATACTGCAATCTCCCCCTATGAAAAAAAACATTATATCACAAGCTAACCCGTTCGGTCTTCATTCTCCGGATATTTGCTTATTTTCTCACGAAATGGTGAATCGACAAACCACGCTCCGGCTGAGCTTCGGGAAAATCAGGACCGGCAGCAAGAGATTGTTTTTCGCTCAAATGGGGAAGAAAATCAGCAAAGAGGGTTGGTAAATAATTGGAGTTAAGGTGAGGAGCATTAAGGCAGGCGATGACCTCGCCTTCTTCGGCCAACAGCTGAGGTAATTTGGACAGCAGTTTGGGCCAGTGTTTTTCAGCGGTAAAATTTTGTCCCTGGCTATACGGAGGATCACAGATAATCAGATCGAAGGGACCCAGTTTGGACAGACGATTGAAACTGCGAAATATTTCGTGCGGCAAAAAGCTGGCTAGCCGTAGATCGAGTTGATTTAATTGATGATTTTGTCGCCCCAGAGCCAAAGCACCACGATTCATATCGACATTAACCACCTGACGAGCCCCTCCGGCAAGAGCAGCAACCGAAAAGCTGCAGCTGTAGGCGAATAGATTCAAAACTTTTTTGTGCCGCGCAACCTGACGCACCAATGCCCTGCCGACGGCCATATCGATAAAAAAACCTATATTCTGTCCCCCCTCAAGGCGCAACAGGTAGTTCAAACCAGCTTCACGGGCGATGAGTTTATCAGGCAACGCGCCGAATAATATCTGCAGCGGCATCTGCAGTTGGTCACGCCGTTGTACGGCAATACATTTCACCTCTGGCGACAAAGCCCTCAAGAGGTCGCAAAGCGCGGCAAGCCAGTTCGCACTTCGTTCGGCAAACAGGGTCACAAAGATCGTCGATCCGTAGGAATCGATCAACAGATCCTGATAGCCGATAAAGGTACGCCCACGCCCGTGGAACAAACGCCGTGCTTCACCCTGCTGCGGCAGATGTTTCGCGATTTCAGCGGCAAGGAGTTTCATGCTGCTCCAGGTCTAAAGGTACTAGTCTCCCGCCACAATTCCGATGCAGATAATTTTGTCCCCGGGAGAGTGCACGCAATCGTTTCAAAAGCACTCCGCAGCGTTCACAACGAGCCACGATCTTAAGCCTTCGCTGATAAAGTGCCGAAATAGCGGTAGAGGTCGCGTCGCCCGGCTCTCCTCCTATAATCCTGAACCATTGCTGCCAACTCTCAGCATGAGGAGCTCGGTAAGCTCTTCTGTTTGACCGAGTTTGATGATCAAGATAATGCGCGATTTCGTGCAGGAAGGTCTGGCGTAACTGATGGTCCTCTTGAGCAAACTGCAGGCGGATCGCCTTGGGATATTCGCCCTGGTAGCTATAAGAGCCGAGCCGGGTTACGGCATTGCTGCGTTTCAACGGCAGGGTCCAGAGCCTGGCGAGAATGGGCTTGCCCCTCGTGCCAAGGTGCGACTCAACCTGGCGACATAGAACCTTTTCAAGCCCTAAATAAAGGATTAGAGCACCAACGTTTTGACAATTCAACACGGCCCTTTTCCCGTTTGTTTCTGAGCCTCTTTGTGAAGAAATTTCGTAACCTTCACCTTAGAAATCAGGCCGAGACGTTGCATCAAATCGAAAGGAACCGAGGAAAAACCGTAGCGCCGAGAAACTTCGGCTACAAGACATAACCAGAGTTCGGCGGTCATACGCGCATCATCAAGGGCACGGTGAAAACAGGACTCCGACGGAAGGCCAAGATAATCGACTAGCGTACCGAGTTTATGATTCGGAGCTTCAGGAAAGATACGACGCGCCACCAGCAATGAACAGCCGATCACAGTAGGACAGGGTTGATTGAAACGCTCAAATTCTGCTACTAAAAAGCGTTTATCGAAAGAAGAATTATGTGCAACAAGCGGTGAAGTGCCGATAAATTTACTAAACCCCGCCATGACTAGGGAGGCTTCAGCCGCCTTGGACAGCATATCATCACTGATACCGGTGAGATCACTGACAAAAGGGTTGAGCCTGAACCCTGGGTTGATCAGTGCCTGAAACTGATCAACGATACAACCGGCTTCAAGACGCACGGCACCAACCTCGATAACACGATCACCCTGATTCGGCGACATCCCGGTTGTTTCGAAATCAAAAACCACAACCGTAGAGTCTTTGATAGAATCAAACAGATTCTTTTCTGCAGTGCAAATCAAGATAATGTAACCGGCTCATACACTATTAATCGTTAAAGTTGCTGCGTCGTTCGAGACCAGAATAATCACCGCGCAATGTGCTACGAACGGTCTCCTTCCCCAAGGTGACCCAGCCGCCGGAACGCCTGAATTGGGTAATTCGTCGCGCATCAATCAATTCTTGAAGCTCACGCGGCCGTACCAGCTCGATATTTCCATCGATAAATTTAACTTTAATCTGCATATTTCTCCCTGAAAATTAGTGCCTACTTATTTCTACCCTGTTTTTTTACAAATTTCAATCCAGGAAGCTGTCTATTTTTTCAAAATCGAGACGTTGTTCGGCAAGCATCTTAATAAGTTCAATCTTTTCAACATCTTCGGCAACAACCTTTGAAACATCTTCTTTGACCATTTCAAAGACCGTGGTTGATGTCCGTCCGGCACGCATATAGGGAATGCCGCTTCGTTCAATGATCCGCTGGGTAATTGCACTGATCGGACCGACACCAGGAATGATAATCCCTGTCAGCTTATCGCTGTATTCAGGCAATTGATAAAGGTTTGCCAGAGTCACAAGCAGTTCATCGCGACTGCTATTCACGATGACCAGGGTCGACTCATTGAGCAAACCAGCCACACGTTGGGTTGAAGCAGCACCGATTTGCACGTTGTGAACAATTTTTTGCGCCTCCTGATCACTACAATGCAGCTCGATATCAAGCACACCTGCTATGCGCCGCAGGGTCGGATTCGCTAGAATCGGTTGATAATTGAACCCGCCGATAACATCGACCGAAGTATCCCCAAAGGCAAGATCAAGATAATGCAAAGTTTTATCCCGCTTCTCCGAGATAATCTTATTGACCAACAGACTCTTAACCGGGACCTGTTCTTTCTCAAACAGGGCCATATTCATGACCGCGGCATCAACAACATTACCGAGTCCGCCGCCGGTCACCATCATCACTGGAGCAGAGGCCAATCGGGCAATCCGGGCGTTGCTGCAGCCAATCACCGAACCGACCCCGGTATGTCCGGCACCTTCAATAATCAGGAAATCATTCTCTCGCTCAAGTTTATCGATGGCGTCGGCGATACGATACAAAATCTGGTCGCGTTTAATCGTTCCATCAAGGACGCGCTTGGTATCTCCGGGATGCAGCACAAAAGGTGACATCAACGGCAAATCCCGTTCGAGTCCAAACACCTTAGCGATGAGAATCGCATCCTTATCGGCAACAAACCCCTCATGTTGCGCAGGTTTTGGACCAATCGGTTTAATAAAACCAACCTTGCCATATTTCTTCATCGCCATGTGCATCAACGAAAGACTGGTTGTGGTCTTACCGCTGTTCTGCCCTGTTGCGGCGATAAATATTTTTCGTGCCATCAGCTTTCACTCTCCACTGAATAATCCTGCTATGATCATAATTGATGGTCTTGAAAATTCCCCTGAGATGGCTAAGCTAAAATTTCGCACCACAACGCCGGAGTGCGGACTTTCTGCGACGCCATCATAATTGAGAACGAGTCTGCGGCGCAAGGTGCCATGTATACCGGTTGACTGCAAGCACTTATTGCCGCGCCGGGATCAACTGCATTATAGCGAAAATACCGGCCGCCGCGACGACAATCGAAGGGCCGGCGGGGGTGTCGAGTTGCAAGGAGCCATAGAGCCCGCCACAAACTGCCGCAACACCGGCAATCGCGGCGAACAAGGCCATCTGTTCTGGAGAACGTGAAACACGCCGCACCGCGGCGGCAGGCAAAATAAAGAGCGAGGTAATCAAAAGCAAGCCGATCACTTTCATCATGATCGCGACCACCAGAGCCAACAGACAAGAGAATGAGAGCTGCACCAGATCAACCGGCACACCCTCGACACGCGCAAGATCTTCATGCAGACTGATCGCCAGGAGCGGCCGCCACAGAAGAAGCAACAAACCGAGCGCAACAAACGCGCTGAGATAGATCAAAACCAAATCCTTGTCCCCCACCGCCAGGATATCACCAAAAAGGTAGGCCAACAGATCGATACGCAATTTTTCCATAAACGCGATGGTGACTAAACCAAGCGAGAGAGCCGTGTGCGAGAGGATACCGAGCAGCGTGTCCGAGGGCAAGCGTTGCTGGCGCTGCAGAAAAAATAGCAGCACGGCAACCAGTAGGCAGACGGCCATCACCGCCAGGGTCGGATCGATCTCCAACAAAAATCCAAGGGCGACACCGAGTAAGGCCGAATGCGCGAGGGTATCACCGAAATAGGCCATGCGCCGCCAAACGACAAAAGTCCCAAAGGGGCCAGCAACCAAAGCGACACCGATACCGGCAACAGCCGCCCGTAACATGAAATCACTGAACATGGTTCTTTCCTTCCCCTAAGGGGCAACTGCAACCCTGGTGCGGACAGTGATCATGCTGATGTTGTTGATCATGGTTGTAAATTGCCAGGTGTGGAAGAATTGCCGGACCGAAGAGTTCGAGAAATTTTTCGTCACGCTGAACCACTGCAGGGCTGCCAGTGCAACAGATATGCTGATTAAGACAGATGACACGATCGGTCGCCGCCATCACCAGGTGCAAGTCATGAGATACCATCAATACGGCACAGCCGAAACGTTTTCGAATGCGGCCAATAAGTTCAAACAGATCGACCTGACCCTGCACATCTACACCCTGAACCGGCTCATCAAGCACCAGCAATTGCGGTCGCCGCAACAGGGCACGCCCTAACAGAACCCGCTGTAATTCACCGCCAGAAAGGTCGGCCAGACTTGAATTGAACAGGTGACCGGCACCAACCTCATCCAGCACCTCCTGCAGTTGGGTTTGTGTGTAACGGCCGGTCAATCGCATGAAGCGGGCAACACTCAAAGGAAAACTGCGCTCAACAATCAGCTTCTGCGGCATATAGCCGATCCTTAAATTGGGACTCTTCACCACCCTGCCAGAATCCGCAGATACCAATCCTAGGGCAACTTTGAGCAGACTGGTCTTACCGGCACCGTTAGGCCCGATCAGGGTAATAATTTCTCCTGGATGAACGGCACAGTTGATATTTTCAAGAATATGCCGACCTTGCCTGACCAGACAGATCGATTCTAGAGTCAACAGAGCATCAGACATCGGTTGCCCCCTGTTGTCGGCAACTGGCACAGGTTCCCATGATCTCGACCATCTGATTTGAGGGAGTAAAGCCAGCCGTTCGCGCCCCGGCATCGATGGCACGCTCGATTCCATCATCGGTTATCTCGGCCAGGCTCTGGCAGGATTGGCAAATCAGAAATTGGCCCTGATGCGGTCGATGGGGTTGGGCACAGCCGATAAAAGCATTAAGCGATTCAAGCCGATGAATCAAACCCTGACTTTGCAAAAAGTCTAGGGCTCGATAAACGGTAGGGGGAGCGGCCCGCCCCTGTTGCTGCAATTGTTCGAGCAGAGCATAGGCGCCAACAGGCCGATGATGCTGCCAGACAAGTTCCAGAACCCGGCGGCGCATGGGCGTTAAACGCACCTGTTGCTGGCGACAGAGGGATTCTGCCCGAGCAAGAGCACTGCTAATGCAGTGCTGATGATCTGTCGGGGTACATTCAAAAGGATCTTGCATAATTTCAATAGGCTCCCACTATGTAATGTTATAATGTAACACTACATGACCAACTTCGGTTTGTCTCATTCTTTTTAACCCTCTCCCTTATGGATTTTATCCTTATGCGTCTTTTGCTCTTTATCTGCTGCTTGTTGATCACCGCACCCGCTTTTGCCGCACCCAAGGTTGTTGTCAGCATTACACCAATTCATGCTCTAACCCGTGCACTGACGAAGGGGATAACCAAACCCCACCTGTTGCTCCCTCAGGCAGGAAGTCCGCACAGCGGTAGCTTGCGCCCCTCTCAGGCAAAGGCTTTGGCCTCTGCAGACCTGCTCATCTGGGTCGGTCCGGAACTAGAGAGTTTCCTTAGCCAACCGATATTACGCCTGGTAAAGCCTCAGGCCAGAATGCAATTACTTACTCTTAAAAAACTGAACCTGCTCAAACAGCGCAAAGGTGGTTTCTGGGATGAAGATCAGCATGGAGATACCGAGGAGACGCATCATTTCAACCCGCATATCTGGTTATCTCCACAGAATGCCAGCCTGATTTCAGCCGCGATTACAGAACGACTGATTCAACTTGATCCGCAAAACGAGGCGTCATATAAAATAAACCTACAGAACTTGCAGCTTAAAATTGCGCAATTTTCACACCAGTTAAAGGAACGCTTAAAACCGATCCAAAAGATCCCTTATCCTGTCTTCCACGATGCGTACCCCTACTTCGAAAAAGCCTTTGCATTAAACGCCTTGGGCTCAATCCGCGTTTCAGCCGATCGGCCGCCGGGGGCAGCGCGTCTGACACGAATTCAACAGAAAATAGCCACCAGCCAGGCAGTCTGCCTGTTCAGTGAG
>JAKIUS010000533.1 GCA_021647445.1 Geopsychrobacter sp.
GGCTCGACATAGTCATCCGTCAGATAAGGGATATTGCCGATAAAAGGAACGGCCAGATCCAGTTCGGTGATCTGATGTTTTGATTTCTTGGCCGAGGTCTGATCGGTAAAATCGATTGCCCCCCCAGTGAGAATGATATTGTTCACGGAGAAGAGCAGCGGCCTACCCGGTTCTTTATTGGCCGGTTGCGGTTGTGCGTCGCCCAGGCGGGTGAAATCGGAAAAGTTGAATTCCTGTTTGCCGAGAAGTTCGATATTGAGATAGGGCCCATCCAGTTCGACCCGGTCGAGAATAACCGCCAGGTCGATAATCGAACGGACACTGCCGGACAGCATCAGGCGGCGGAAGGAGACGAACGCTTTGTCGCTGTTCTGCTCACTCAGTTTCACTCCCTCAACCTCTATGGTCAGGGTGAATGGATTGAAAAAGGCTTTTCCAATCGTCAACTGACGGGTGGTATTTTCGGCGAACCATTTGCTCCCCTGCATTTTAATCTGCCAAGGGACAATCAGCATCGACAGCAGCATCAGACCGAGAATGGTGGTAACCGTAAGCAGCGAATATTTTTTCCAGCGTTGCATATGAAAATCTCCGACAGACAAAAAAGATGGATGATTCGCAAGTTTAACATATCTCCCAGAAAGCTTTGAGTCGCTATTGTTGTTCGTCATTTTCCTGCTAAAGTGAAAAGCTGCTCTAATGGAAACTGTAGCAGCAGTTGGCAGACTTCTTGACAAACAACCTGGCAGGCTATAGTTTCGTCGCATAGAATTATTGTTTGTTATGGCGGAGTATCTGCTGTTCCATTCTCAATAACTCAAAACTATCAGGAGGAGTTCCATGAAAGTGATCATGACACGACTGGTACCGGTTTTGCTGCTGTTAGCACTGGCCGCGACAGCCCAGGCAAAAACTCTGGTTTACTGTTCAGAAGGGAGTCCGGAGGGGTTTAACCCGGTTTTTTACACGTCTGGAACGACCTTTGACGCCACTTCAAAAAATGTTTTCGAAGGGTTGACCCATTTTATACAAGGCACTACGACCATCGAGCCGGGCATGGCTGAGAGTTGGAGTGTTTCGGCGGATGGCAAGGTTTACACTTTCAAACTGCGCAAGGGAGTCAAGTTTCATTCCGCAAAACATTTTACGCCGACCCGCGACATGAATGCTGATGACGTGATTTTCACTTTTGAGCGCCAGTGGAAAAAGGACCATCCCTATTACAAGGTTTCCGGCGGCAACTACGAGTATTTCAACGGTATGTCGATGCCTGACCTGCTGAAGAAGATCGAGAAGGTTGACAATTACACCGTCAAGTTTATCCTCAACCGCCCGGAAGCGCCGATGATTGCCAATCTGGCGATGGATTTTGCTGTGATTCAGTCAGCTGAATACGCCGATGCGATGATGCAGGCAGGCACCCCGGAGAAGCTTGACCAGTGGCCGATCGGCACCGGTCCTTTTGCTTTCCAGGGCTACAAAAAAGATGCGCAGATCCGGTACACCGCTTTCGCTAAGTACTGGAAAGGCAAAGCGCCAATCGACAAGCTGGTGTTCGCGATCACTCCTGATGCCTCGGTACGTTACGCCAAACTGAAGGCGGGCGAATGCCATATCATGCCGTATCCCAACCCGGCTGATATCGCCGCGATGAAAGCTGATCCGAAGATCAACCTGATGCAGCAAGAAGGTCTGAACGTCGGCTACCTGGCCTACAATACCAAGGTTGCTCCGTTTGATAATGTCAAAGTGCGTAAAGCATTGACCCCCTCGATCAACAAGCAGGCGATCATCGACACCGTCTTCCAGGGTGCCGGCAAGCCAGCCAAGAACCCGATCCCGCCGACCATCTGGTCGTATAACGAAGCCACCAAGGATGATGCTTTTGATTTGGCAAAGGCGAGGAAACTGCTGGCCGAGGCCGGCTACCCGAATGGCTTTGAGATGAAGATCTGGGCGATGCCGGTACAGCGTCCCTACAACCCGAACGCCCGGCGTATGGCTGAAGTTATTCAGGCTGACTGGGCCAAAATTGGCGTCAAAGCAGAAATCGTTTCCTACGAGTGGGGCGAGTACCTCAAGCGCTCC
>JAKIUS010000534.1 GCA_021647445.1 Geopsychrobacter sp.
TTCGGGCGCTGGGCGGCTGGCTCTCAGACAAGTTTGGCGGCCGCTCTATCATGTACTGGGTGCTCAGCGCCTCAGTCATCATCAGCTTTCTGGTCATCATCCCGAAGATGGAGATCTACTCACCCGGTCGCGGGGTAATGGCTAAAAATGGCGGGATTGTCACCGCCGTCAGCGCCACCTCGATCAGCGTTGCGGGCCGAAGTTATGCCTTAAAGAGCAAACCGCAAGACCTGGATACTTTTGAAGATGAGATGTTGATCCTGCCGACCAAACAGGTCTGGCAGGAACCGGCGGTTAGGGTGGGACAAACAGTCAAGAAGAAGGAGCTACTGGCCAAAGGGGTCACACGCATCTTCTTTCAGGCCAATGTCTGGATATTCGCCATCTTCATCATTCTGCTCGGCAGCACCTGGGGCATCGGCAAGGCGGCGGTCTACAAACTGATCCCCGACTACTTCCCCGATGAGGTCGGCGTGGTCGGCGGTATGGTCGGTGTGCTGGGGGGCTTAGGCGGTTTCGTCTGCCCGATCATCTTCGGTTACCTGCTTGAATGGACCGGCTTGTGGACCAGTTGCTGGATCTTCATGTGCGGACTAGCGCTGGTCTGCCTGCTGTGGATGCACCTGACCGTACAAAAATTGATGAAAGAGAAACACCCGGAAGATATGCAGAAGATCGAACAAGATAAATTCACCGTTGTTGAAGATGCCTTAAAGGAGTAATGAAACATGTCTATCAATCTGGAAAAATGGGATGTCGAGGACGAACAGTTCTGGGAGTCCGAAGGGAAAAAAATCGCCAGCCGCAATCTGTGGATCTCGATCCCCAGCCTGCTCTGTGGTTTTGCCGTCTGGCTCTACTGGGGGATCATCACCGTCCAGATGATCAACCTGGGCTATCCCTTCAGCCAGTCACAACTCTTTACCCTGTCGGCCATTGCCGGTCTGACCGGGGCGACCTTGAGAATTCCCAGTTCATTTCTGATCCGCATCGCCGGTGGTCGTAACACCATCTTCTTTACCACCGCCCTGCTGATGATTCCGGCGGTCGGTACCGGTATCGCTCTGCAGAACGTCAACACCCCGATTGAGATCTATTATCTGCTTGCCCTGCTCTCCGGCTTCGGTGGCGGCAACTTCGCCTCCTCGATGTCCAACATCAGCTTCTTCTTCCCAAAGAAGGTTCAGGGCACCTCTCTCGGCCTCAATGCCGGGCTGGGCAACTTCGGCGTCACCACCATGCAGATTCTGATTCCGCTGGCCATGACTTTCGGCCTGTTCGGCGGTACACCGCAGAAACTGATCAACACCAGCGGCACCCTGATCGGCAAGATCCCGGCCGGCACCGAAACCTACATTCATAACGCCGGTTATATCTGGCTAATCTTCCTGATTCCGCTGGCCTTTGCCGGATTCTTCGGCATGAACAACATCAAAACCAAGACCGTCACCCCCAACCTCAGTTCAACCGGTAAGTCCTTTGCCATGATTACGGGGCTACTGCTCATCGCTTTTGTCACCGCTGTTGCCGGCCTCTACCTGATGTTGCCCGCTCCGGTCGGGCTGGGCCTGCTGAGTAAATGGGTCGTATTGCCACTGGTTATCGCTGCCACCGTTTTTGGCATGAAATACCTGACCAGCGGCGGTCTGCGTGAAAACCTCGACCGCCAGTATAAAATTTTTGGCAACAAACATACCTGGGCCATGACCATCATCTACACCATGACCTTCGGAAGTTTCATCGGCTACTCAGCGGCCTTTGCCCTGTCGATCAAGGTCATCTTCGGTTTCTCGCACATCATGGTCGATGGAGTCATGACCCATAATACGATCAACCCCAACGGCCCAAGCGCACTGATGTTCGCCTGGATGGGGCCCTTCATCGGTGCACTGATCCGCCCGATCGGCGGCAAGATTGCCGATAAACTCGGTGGAGCCATTGTCACCCAGTGGGTTTCGATCGTGATGATCTCCTCGGCGCTGGGTTGTGCCTACTTCATGAAGGCCGCCTATGCCTCTGCTACCCCGGAGACGGTCTTTGTGCCCTTTTTGATCCTGTTTATCGTGCTCTTTGCAGCGACCGGCGTC
>JAKIUS010000535.1 GCA_021647445.1 Geopsychrobacter sp.
TCTGCGTTTTGTTCTGGTTGTTCCGGCAGAAGGGCAGCAGATTGGCTCCTATACTCTGTTAGAAGGGGAGTCGATCAATCTCGCCGGGGGAGAGTTACGGATCGAAGCGAAGCGGTTCAATCCAGATGAGAAGGTCCTGACCCTGGGGATCTTCCGCCAGGGCAAATTTGTTGGAGATTACCTGGTCTTTGCCGAGGATGAGCGTTTCGGGGTCATGAAGAATCCGGGTTTTCAGGTCAAACACGTGCAGTTTCGCGATCCGCTTCTCAAGCAGATGGAGAGTGATGTTGTTATTCTCGAGCGGGGAAAAATCGTAAAAAGCGGCACCATTCGGGTGAATCAGCCATTAACCTGGCGTGGCGTGACGATTTACCAGACTGCCTATGGGCGTGATAAATCAGGCTTCTGGACGACCGGCTTTCAATTATCTAAAGATCCTGGTGAAATGATCGTCTGGTTCGCCTCGGTGCTGTTGGTGCTCGGTCTGGGGGCGGCGTTTATGATTCCCTACCGTGCGGTTGGTATCCGGCGCTTTGAGGATAATTTCTATCTGTTGCCGTTGCACGGCTTTCGCGGCGATGTCGGCACGGAGCAACTGGCGGAGATTGCGCGACGACTGGATACCCTGGGCTGAGTCTGGTCCGAGTCGGATGGTGTCCAATGCCAATCTGAAAAACTTTTTACCACAGTGAGCACAGAGGAACACCGAGAAAAACTTGGTCATGGATACCTACGGCGACGGTGGGGCCAAAGCCCGACATAACATACAGGTTAAAGACTGATCTTAAGGTTTAAACTCAAGGGTTTGAGTTGTCTCCGCCTCGCCTTTCCCTGCGTTTCTCTGTGTCCTCTGTGGCTAGGGTTTACCGCTTTGCGTCCACCGTTTTCTACCAACCCTTCCCTAACGGCTCCAACCTCTTCAGCTCATAGGTCCGCGTTCCCAGTCCAATCTTCTCACTGTGCTCAAGGGTGATTTCCCAGTCGATATTGGGGTGGACGCCGCGGAACTTGTCGCCGCCCGGTTCGTGGCCGCTGGTGAGGGCGGTGTCGGGTAGCCCCTGTGCCTGGTTGACCAGATCGGCGCAGGCCTGATCAAGAGCCACGGGGTCGGTCGCGGCGAGAATACCGATATCGGGGACGATAGCCGCATCCGAATGTCCATAGCAGTCGCAGGAGGGGCTGACTTGGGTGATGAAATTGATGAAGAGTTTTTTCCCCTGCTTGTTCTGTAATGCACCCAGCGCATATTCCGCCATCTTGCGCATCACCTGGCCTGATTCTTCATTCCATTGAATCTGGATCGCCCTGGTTGGACAGAGGCTGATGCAGCGGCCACAGCCGGTACAGGCCTGCTTGTCGATGAGCGCTGCATCGCTCTTAATGGTGATGGCCTCATGGGCGCAGCCTGGCAGGCAGGCCCCGCAACGGGTGCAGGTCTTTGCGTTGACGATTGGTGCAATGGTTGAATGTTGCTCCAGTTTCCCCTCGCGGCTTGAACAGCCCATCGCCAGGTTTTTAAGTGCGCCGCCGAAGCCGGTCAGTTCGTGACATTTGAAATGGCTGACGGCGATCAGGTTGTCGGCCTCAAGAATTTCAATGCCGATATCTGTGCTTGACAGAATCTCAGCGTCAATCTTTACACGTCTCGATGAGTGACCACGCAGGCCATCACAAATAATCAGCGGCGCACCAGCGACCGCATAGGCAAAGCCATTTTCAATGCCGCAATTAAGTGCTGAAACGGCCTCTTTGCGTTCGCCCGGGTAGAGGGTGCAGCTGTCGGTCAAAAAGGGTTTACCGCCTAAGGCGCGAATCTCGTTGACAATGGTGCGGATGAAAACAGGTCGGATGAAAGCATGACCACCCTTTTCGCCAAAGTGGATCTTGACAGCGCAAAGGTCTTCGTTGTTGATGACACCAGAGAGTCCCACCTGCTCAAGCAGGCGTTCAAGTTTGCCGAACATATTTTCTCGATATCCGGCACGAAAATCGGCCATCCAGACAATTGCTGGCATGATTTATCCTCTCACTTTTCTCTTTAAACGTTGGGCATCGACCCAGGCAACAGCAAGCCGCAGAACTCATC
>JAKIUS010000536.1 GCA_021647445.1 Geopsychrobacter sp.
TGCTTATTTGGAATCGATCGCAAGCTCACGTCACCCGTTGTTGATTCTTGGCGAGAGTGGGGTTGGCAAAGAGTTGATCGCTCAGGTTGTGCACCGTTTGGCCGGGAGTTCTGGTCCGCTGGTCAGCGTCAACGTGGCCGGTCTGGATGATAATATCTTTTCCGATACACTTTTTGGCCATAAAAAAGGCGCTTTTACCGGTGCCGATCATGAACGGCGCGGCATGATCGAAAAAGCCGCTGGTGGGACGCTGTTTCTCGATGAGATTGGTGATCTGTCACAGGCCAGTCAGGTTAAATTGCTGCGTTTGCTGCAGGAGGGGGAATTTTATCCCCTGGGCAGCGATCAACCCCGTCAGGCTGAGGCGCGGGTGATCTGCGCCACCCACCGTGACCTGGATGTGGCGGCCAGTTCCGGTACTTTTCGTCGAGATCTATATTATCGCTTGCATGCTCATCAGGTGAAAATACCGCCGTTGCGGCAAAGAAAAGAAGATATCCCGCTGTTGTTACACCACTTTCTTGAACTTGCCGCCAGCGAGGCCGCAAAACCGGTCCCAACCCCGCCGCCTGAACTCTCTGCCCTGCTCGGCAGTTACTCCTTCCCCGGCAATGTGCGTGAACTGCTGACCATGGTGCAGGATGCGGTCAGCCGTCATCGCGGCGGCGTCTTGTCGATGATCTCTTTTATGGACCGGATCGGGCTCGGGCGTGAGCAGATGATTATTCCTGCGGTTAATCCTTTTGTCGAACTCTCCGAACTGCCCACCTTGGGGGATGCAACGGAACTGTTGGTTGATGCGGCGTTGCTGCGTGCCGAGGGGAATCAATCTCTGGCTGCGCGGTTGCTTGGAATTTCTCAGCCTGCACTGAGCAAGCGTTTGAAACTGCGCCGCGCTGAAAAAAAAGGGGCATAACAAAGGCTATATTGATAATTTTGGTTATACCCGGTCAAATTGTAGATGAAATTTCGCTTCTAAGCGTATCCCCGCGCGCTCCCTTGGTCTATCCGTCCTCTCTATCGATCATTACGATAACCTTTGTTATGCCCCTTTGAGTTATTTCGCTGTTCCTGTTATCTGAATAATTCCTGTAAAACAAGCTAGTTATGGCGTTTACCTAATCTGGCACTCCGCTTGCTAAACCATCGTTCTGAATTTAATGATCATTGATGGTGAGTTGGTCTTGCTATCTACAAACCCGAAGTATTTTTTAAAGGAGAGAACACAGAATGAAGAAGATGATGCTTGCTCTGATGGTGCTCGCGTTGGCCGTGACTTTTGTGGCGGTCCCCGAAGCCAAGGCTGAAAACAAGTTTGTAACCATCGGCACCGGTGGTGTGACCGGGGTTTATTATCCGACCGGCGGGGCGATCTGCCGTCTGGTGAACAAAGGCCGCAAACAACATGGGATCCGTTGCTCGGTTGAAAGTACCGGCGGCTCTGTTTATAACCTGAACATGATTCGGGCCGGAGAGCTCGACATGGGTGTTGCTCAGTCCGATTGGCAGTATCATGCCTACCACGGAACCAGCAAGTTTAAGTCTCAGGGCCCCAATAAAGATCTGCGCGCGGTCTTCTCTGTGCATCCCGAGCCCTTCACCGTTGTCGCGCGTAAGGATTCCGGGATCACGAACTTCATGGATCTCAAAGGCAAGCGGGTTAATATCGGTAACCCCGGTTCCGGTCAGCGCGGCACCATGGAAGTTGTTATGGGCGCCATGGGTTGGACTAAAGACGATTTTAAGCTTGCTTCTGAGCTGAAGTCTTCCGAGCAGTCCAAAGCTCTGTGTGATAACAAAATTGACGCCATGATCTTTACCGTCGGTCACCCGAGTGGTTCGATCAAAGAAGCTAGCACCTCTTGTGACTCCGTGATAGTCACTGTGGATGGGCCGGTTATCGATAAGCTGGTTGCCGACAATGATTATTATCGTATCGCAACTATCCCTGGTGGCATGTACCGCGGCACTCCTAATGACACCAAAACCTTCGGTGTCGGTGCAACTTTTTTCTCTTCATCCAATGTTCCTGAAGACGTCATCTACAATGTCGTTAAGGCCGTTTTT
>JAKIUS010000026.1 GCA_021647445.1 Geopsychrobacter sp.
ACTGGCCCCTGCCTCTATCCCTCCTGAAGTTAAAGAAGTCTCTGCGCCAGCGGCAGCTGTCTCTGTTTCAGGCAAGGTTTCGACTCTTCCCCTTCCAACGGCTGAAGCCGCAAGCCTGGTGGTTGGGTCGCAATTCGTTGCTGGCGGGGGATTGCCGGAGATTATATCCAGGCCAAGTGAATCGACTATGTTTGATGTAGCAGATCTATTTGATTTTGATTATCCCTCAACTGTGACAGATCAGGCTGTTGTCAGCGCAGGGCATAGCGGCGGAGGAGACACTCAGGCTCTGCCTCGATATACCGAGAATCCGCGCCCCCGTTATCCTGCTGTTGCGCGGCGTAAGGGCTGGTCAGGAATTGTTGAAATTGGGGTGCGGGTCAATACTTCTGGTCGGGTCGTGAAATTATCGATCGTTCAATCTTCAGGGTTTTCGGTTCTGGATCGAGCCGCACGTCGTGCTGTACGCCTGTGGCAATTTGTGCCAGCGACCCGGTTGGGTCACAATGTGGCGGCCGATGTTGTTGTTCCCATCGATTTCAGGCTACCAGAAGCCGGGGGCGAGCAAGGGTTGGTTGCAGAATAAAGCTCTGTCAAAACTTGCAGTTAGTCCACAACATGGCGTAGAAATTGTTTGACCTTCCGTGCGCAATCCCCTAGATTGATAAGAATTTCTTTAGATGGTCTCAGTCGCTAGGCTGGGTGGGATTAAAAGACCGGAGATGCGACTTTATGAGCGCTGAGACGACAAGGGTATTGATTGTTGATGACTCCCCAACGGTAAGACGTTTGGGTGAATTGATCCTCAGTCAGCAGGGTTATACTGTGCACACGGCAGAAGATGGAGAACAGGGACTTGAGGTTGCGAAACGGGTCATGCCTGATGCGATTCTGGTCGATTTTGTTATGCCCAAGATGAATGGACATACCTTTTGCACGTTACTGCGTAAACATAAAGGCATGGAAAAAGTACCGTTGATCTTGATCTCTTCAAAAGGGGAAGCTGTTGGCGAAGCCTTTGAAAAAGAGTTTGGCGTTATTCATTATTTTTCAAAACCGTTCGAGCCCGACGATCTCGTTAGGAAATTGGAAGAAGTTTTAGGCAGCGTTGCAACAACGGGTTCTGACGAATCCATGGCTGAGTCGGTTGGTTCGGCTCCTGCCGCGATTGAAAATATTGTCGACAAGGTGCTGCGTCAGTATTTTCAAAAAGATTTCCCGTTGTTGATGCGCAATGTTCTCTCTGATACCTTGAATGAAGCGGGTCTGGTGCAGAAAAGAGGTATGATCCTTTCTGGAGACCTTTCTGAAGTTCTGCTGCCGGATATTATAAATTTTGTTTATAATTCACGCCTTTCTGGTCGGCTTACGGTTTTTTCTCGAGAAGTTTTTGGGGAGATCTTCATCGATGAGGGTAACTTTATCTTTGCTACCTCGAGTCGCAAGGGGAGCCGGAATATCTTTCTGACCGATCTGTTGCGCAAAGACGGTCGTTTGAACGCAGATGATGAAGAGCTGAATCAGTGCGTAGTCGAAGCGCGTTCCCGCAATCTTCCGATTGGGCGTATTCTGGTTGAGCGTGAGTTGTTGACCAATGATGAATTGATGGAATACCTGCTGCAGCATGCGCAGGATGCTTTTGGAACGACACTCGACGTGAAAGAGGGCAATTTCTTTCTTGAACATGATGATTTGCCGACAAATCTTCAAGATCTGACCATTCGCGTTCCTCTGATTAACGTTTTGATGGAGGGCTTAAGTCATCTGGATGAAAAACATCTTGCAGCCTCCGAATTTAAAGACGAAACGATGGTTATGGTGCGCTTGATCACCAATGAGGATGCTCTGGAAACAGTTAGTCTTAAGCCTCGTGAGCTTGAGCTTTTCGGTCTGATTGACGGCAAAAAATCGTTGCGTGAAATTATCGAGCTGAGTCAGTTGGAGCCTTTAGAAACCAAGCGAATCTGCTATGCGTTGCGTAAGGTTGGTCTTTTGCGTGTTAAGAGCCATTAAGGAACTGTCGGGGATCCCATGAGCGATATGCGCCAGAAATTGCTGCCGGTTTTTTTGCAAGAGGCCAAACGAAAGATTGGTCAGCTTGACGATTTTTTTGCGGCTGTTAGCGGTGAAGATTGTTCCCTTGAGGAGCTTGAGACTGCCTTTCGCGCGGCACATACTCTGAAAGGGACCGCTGCCCTGGTGCAGGCCGAAGCTGTTCGTGTCTTAAGTGGTCGAATTGAAGGGATTCTCGAGGGACATTTTGAGAATTACCGTTTCCCTTCTAGTGTTGAATGTGAAGCGATGCAGCTAGCGCTGGAGCGTTTAAAGTTGTTGATCGATGCCGTTGCTAAGAACCTCGATGAACCTGTCGCTCTGCTGATCGAAGCAGAGCTTGCCTTAAAACTTGCCACCGCGATGCCTGGTCGTAGACCCTTGGCCGAGCTGCTTGCTGCGACGACTTCGGTTGACCCTTTTGCGGAGGATCCTGAGTTAGATCTGGAAATTAAAAGCTCTGAAGCTGAGAGGGGATTGGCGGAACCTGAAGATCCTTTTGCCGAGGATGATGCTTATAATCTTGGGCCCGCTAAGGTCGGGGTTTTAGCTGACCCTTTTGCTGATGACCCTGGTCTGGATCTCTCTGAGGTTGCTCCTGAACTTCAGCCGATTTCGTTTGCTGAGCTCGATGATACCGTAACTGCGGATCTCTTGGGCGGAAAAATCCCAGTCGATCCTTTCATGAAAGATACCGAGTTTTGTCCCGAAACGCTTAAGCCGGCGGTCGCTGCAGAAAAAACTGCGCCCAGTTTTATTGAGCGGATGCGGCAACGCATAGAAAAAGAGAGTGTACTGCAAACAGCCAAACGGTTGTCAGAAACCCTTGCACGGCAGGATGAGGGTGAAATTGTCGCGCGTAATTACAGCTGTTGTCGTTTTCGTGCGGGTGAAAAGGACTACTATTTACCTATTACGAATATGCTTGAGATCGCTGATTTACCGAATATTATGCGCTTGCCCCTTGCTTCCCCAATTGTTATAGGATTGATAAATCTGCGTGGGCAGGTGTTGCCGGTTATCGATTTGGGAATCCAATCTCGAACGACATCGTCTTATGTTGCCGTTCGCAAATTGGTTATTGCTGAAGCTGCGGGTGAAAAACTGGCTTTTCTGTCTGACGGCATTCCCGATCTTTCTGAAGAGGTTCAAGGGCAAAAGGTTGATGTTGCTAACTTCATTGATCAGTTCCGTGTAGGGGCAACCTGATGGGAAATCTTCAGGACAGTGTATTTTCTTTTTTTGTTGAAGAAGCGGCCGAACACCTGGAGGTCCTCGAGGCCGGCTTGCTTGAAATGGAGACCCTCGGCAGGGTCGGAAGTGAGGATATGGAGTCTCTCTTTCGTGCGGCCCATACCCTGAAGGGCTCTGCTAGTCTGGTGAAGATGCATTCGGTGGGTGAAATATCTCATCGGATGGAGGATCTGTTTGAATCGGTGCGCGACGGAAATCTGGTTGTTAAGCCAAGGCAAGTTGATGCTCTGCTCTTTTCCCTTGACCAGATCAAGGAGTTGATCCGTCTTAAGCAAAAAGGCGTTGAAGCGTCTCCTGATGTTGTTCGATTGGCACTAATGCGGCTTGATGAGGCTGAGAAAGACGAGAGTTCAACCGTTGCGACTCCGTTGTCTGTTGAGGCGGCGATTGCCGAGGATAAACACCACACCGGAAAAACTGACACAGATAAGAATGCTGCGGATCAGGACCGGTACGAAGGGTCTGAAAGACGTGGACTCGGTCGTCGGGTTGAAGAGTCTGCCGCAGGTGTCCGTGTCTCTGTAGATAAGATAGAGTCATTAATGGGCCTGATCGGTGAAATTACGGTCATCAAAAACCATCTTGTTGATCAATTCCATCAGGTAGAACAGATGCGTGGTGAAATTGAATTTGTCGGCCAACGATTGCTGCGTGAGGTTACCCAGTTTGCCGATCGCTACGATTATACCTTGCCGACACAGGCGGAAGTTCAACAGCAGGCCCAGATTGATGATTTTCAGGAACTTGAATTTGATCGCTATGATGACCTGAACCTGTTTAGTCGCAAGTTACGGGAACTTACTAATGATGTCAGCGAAGGTTTGCGAGGCCTGAGTGATTTCTTTGGCGGTTTCGGTCGTGATGTCTCTTCTCTCGATCGCATGACGGATGAAATTAAGGAACGGATTTCTGACGTCAGAACCGTACCTGCGAATACTCTTTTTCAACGCTTCAATCGGTCGGTACGGGATATGGCTCGTGGCATGGGCCGGGAAGTCAATCTGTTTGTCGTCGGTGGTGAAACCCTGATTGATCGTGTTGTTTATGATGGTCTTTTTGATCCCTTGTTGCATATTGTGCGAAATTCCTTTGCCCATGGGATTGAATCGATCGCAGAACGCCGTCGGCTGGGGAAGCCTGACAAGGCCGCTATCCGCATGAGTGCCGAGCGGCGTGGTAATACGGTTGTAATTTCCGTCAGTGATGACGGACGCGGGATTGATCTGGATCGGGTTCGCCAAAGGGCGATAGAGAAGGGTTTTATTTCGGCCGAGGATCGTCTCAGTGAAAAAGAATTGGTACAGATGATCTTCCGTCCCGGATTCAGTACGACCGCAGAGGTTGATGAGACATCGGGACGGGGGGTGGGGATGAATGTCGTCATGGACCGACTTGCCTCCCTTAACGGAACAATTGATGTGGAAACCATTAAGGGAGAGGGGAGTACCTTTCGTCTTCGTTTGCCCTTGTCGTTGGTTATTGTCAACATTATTCGTTTTGAAGTTTCAGGTCAGGCATTTGTTATACCATCGGCTTTGGTCAATGAAATTCAGGATCTTGAATTTGAGAATCGCAAAAAACTCAGCGTTGAGGGGGGAGAACATCAACCCGATCTGATTGATCTGCGTCAATTGTTTAATCTGGCGTTGGTCGATGACAAGCCCGGTTTCGGAATAGTGACACAGTCCGAGGGGGTGCCGATTGTTCTGTTAGTCGATACTGTGCTGGGGCAGGAAGATACTGTTATCAAGCCATTTGGTGCGTTTTTGCGGGAACATCCTTACTTCTCGGGGACGAGTTTGGCCGGTGATGGTAGCATGCGTCTGGTTGTGAACCCGGCTCGGATGAAATATAAGGAAAATTTTTTACAAACTGCTGCTTCTGAGTTTTTGGCACCGGTCGATGACTCATCGAGTGTGCCGAAAGTCTTGATCGTCGACGATTCCTTGAGTGTACGTAAATACGCCAGTAAGTTGCTTGTTGGCAAAGGATTTAAAATCTTGACGGCCGCCGATGGTCAGGAGGCCCTCGATTTGCTTGAAAATGAAGAGGTCGATTCGATCATTACTGATCTCGAAATGCCTCATATGCACGGTTATGAATTGTTGGCCGAATTGCAACGTCGTCCCGGTTGGCGGGTTCCGATTGCAGTTCTTTCATCGCGTGCCGGTGAGCAGCATCAACAAAAAGCACTGGATCTTGGTGCAACAGATTATCTAGTCAAGCCGTTTGAAGAAGAGGGGTTGTTGAGTGTGATTCACAAGCACTTGGCAATGAACGGTAAGAGTCTCTAATCTGTTCATTATGGCCTGTTCGACAATAATAAATAAAGAAAGGCCTGGATGCAAAAGCATTCAGGCCTTTCTTGTTAAGTCTCAGGACCCCTTACGTTGGTGAAGAATCTGAAATGTCGATTTCCTGAATGGCGATTGGCTCATTATCCCCAAGGTTGAATTGAGCGAGGGAGGTAAGGAGTTTTTCGGATACGCCATTGAGACCTTCTGAAATCTGAGACGCTTCTGTAACCAGTGATGATGTTTGCGCCGTAATGTTCGCCATCTTGCGGATCGAGCTAACCATGTCGTCCGACATCTGGTGCTGGTTTTTAGACAGACCCGTGATTTCGTTGATGATCTGCTTAGATTGAAGTGTCGCTTTTTCGATCTCTTCAAGGGCGGTACCGGTCTCCTGGGCGAGTCGGGTTTGTTGTTCAACCGTTGAAGTCTCTTCTTCGAGGGCCGAGGTGGCATCATTGGCTTCCGATTGAATCGCCTTGATAATGCCGCCGATCTCTTTGGTTGCCTCTGAAGATTCATCGGCCAAACGTTTGATTTCATCGGAGATAATCAGGAAGCCACGACCTTGCTCTCCGGCCCGTGAAGCCTCGATTGATGCGTTCATTGCCAGAATAGTCGTTCGTGTTGCGACGTCGGAGATCAATTGTGAAATGGTACCGATTTCAAGCAGGCGCTCCGAGAGCGATTTCATCTTTTTGTTGATGATCTGCACGGTCACGCGAATAAGTTGCATTCCTTCTATGTTTTTTGTGATTTGTGCACTGCCTATGCTGGTCGCCTCGTCGACTTTGTCTGATGTGCTCTGTGCCAAGGCGGCCTTGGCGGCGATTTCAGAGGCCGATGTTGCCGTTTCTCCTGCGGTGTCTGTTGCTTCAGTAACATATTGTAACTGTGATTCCGCACCTTTTTTCATATGAAGGAAGATGTCGTTGAGGTTGCGGGACTCTTCGCCAACTTCACGTGCATCGCGGGTTGTTTCGGTCAGGAGATCGGCGAGACTTTCGATCATGAGGTTATAGGCGTCGGCAATTGATCCAAAGGCATCTTCGGTAACCGGTGCACGAACGGTCAGGTCGCCATCAGAGGCATCGGAAACAACCTCAAGGAAGTTGATGACGTTCTCTTCAGTCTTCTGCCGTTGTTCATCGGTCTGTATATAATTTTTGAGTCGTCCGATCGTTTCATTGAAGATTCGTGAAATTTCCGCAAATTCATCTTTTGAGTTGGTTTGAATCTCAACAATCTCCCCCTTACCGACCGATTCGATACCGTTCATCAGTATGTTTAGCGGTACTGTGATGCGGTTTGAAACAAAGAACCCTGCAACCAGTCCGAAGACTATTGCACCGATGCCGACTATTTCGATGAGATTGTTGAGCTTATTACTGAACGCAACTGCTTCGTTTTTCTCGCTTTCAAGTTTTGCAATGATGGTTTCGTGCATCGTCTTGGCACCGCGCTCAACCTTGTGAATGCTCTGCTTGTATGCGGCGTATTCCTTGCCGACTTCAAGAAAGTTTTTACCTGTAAGGAGTTGCTCGGCAAGGCGCTTCATTGCGCTTCGCGCTTCTGCATAATCGTCGGTAAAGTGACCGATCAGGGTGCTCATCTCGTTAAGGCCGCTTGAGGTGCCGTCTTCTTCAAGTTGTTTGGCCTCTTCGCGAGTCTTCATCAATTTGAGGCTATAGTTAATTTTTCTGTAGGTCTGTTGAATCTCTGCATAATATTTTTTTTGTTTCTTATCAATTTTGGCGTTGTGCCCCAAACTTGAAAAAAGAAAGAATTCTTTTTCGTAGCGTCTCAGCTTTGAGACCTGGGCTTCAAGGTTACTAACATCATTTAATTCGGGAATAGCGTGGGTGTAAACATCCTTAATCGTATCATTGGCCTGTTCGAAACCGTAGTAGGCAACACCACCAACACTGATTGAGACCAGAATCAACATCAGGATCATTAACATCAGTTTGCTGCGGATTCTCCAACCCTTGGTTTTAATCGACATTGTGCATCTTCTCCTGAGTCAACAATCAGATTTCTTACCGGCACCAGTGAAAATAATTTTTTAATATCATAGTGATAACTTGCCCAGATTTCAATCATTTAATCTGATTGTTGGGACAGTGTTGAGCCCTTTGATCTGTAGGCCTTAAGCAACGAGACATTTTATAAAAGATTCATTTTCTCTGTCATCTTTTGCTCTGTATCGATGGGTGGGTGAATTATCTATTTGCAAAACGGAAAAGACCATGCTAGAAAACTCAACCGGTCCTGGTTGACTCTCTGTTTGGTATGGGTCAACCTGCGGGTTGGTTAGATTGATGCGCCAGTAGCTCAGTTGGATAGAGCATGTGACTTCTAATCACAGGGCCGAGGGTTCGAATCCTTCCTGGCGCGCCACCTTTTGGAAATGTCTTTTTTGCTGTTGACATCTGGAAGGTTGTTCCTTAGGATGGCCGAGCTTTTTATGGTGGGTGTAGCTCAGTTGGTAGAGCACTGGATTGTGGCTCCAGATGTCGCGGGTTCAAGCCCCGTCACTCACCCCAAGTCCTCTTTACAATGCTCATCTTTCGACCCCTGATCCAAACTCAAGTGTTTGGAGGGTGTGGGGGATGAGTTTTGTTTTTATTATTCGTAAGTTAATGCGAGAGTGGCGGAGTTGGTAGACGCGCTGGTCTTAGGAACCAGTATCTTATGATGTGGGGGTTCGAGTCCCCCCTCTCGCACCACTTTACCCGTTGAGCCAAATTATGGTATGTCGGATTAATTAGCCCGGTTTTCGTTGAAAACCGGGCTATGGGTTATTGATCACCACTAAAGGATTTTGGGATGAATATTACTGTTGAAGAGTTAAGTTCGATCAAAAAGAAACTTGTAGTTGAAATTGACGCGGAGAAGGTCTCTTCCGAGATTGAAAAGGCCTATCGAAAGATCGCTAAGACGGCGAGTGTTAAGGGTTTTCGTAAGGGTAAGGTGCCACGCCGTTTGTTGGAACAGCAGTACGCGCCGCGCATGGAGAACGATGTCGTCGGTGTTTTAATTAATGACAGTCTTTACAAGGCTATGATTGAACATAAGTTGAATCCGGTATCTCAGCCCCAGATTGTGGATTCAGCTAATCTTGAAAGCGGCAAGTCCTTCACGTATACGGCCGAAGTTGAAATTCGTCCCGAGATTGTTGCCAAGGGGTATGCCGGGCTGAAACTTGAAAAAGAGAAGGTTGTGTTTGACGAGTCTGTTGTCGAAGAGAGGCTTACGCAACTGGCGGAGTCGCGGAGTAAACTTGAAGTGACCAGTCGTAAAAAAGCGCGTGATGGTGATACGGTTATTATCGACTTTGAAGGTTTTATCGACGGTGCCACCTTCGAGAACGGAACGGCCAAAGACTATCAGCTTGAGCTCGGATCCAACAGTTTTATTCCTGGCTTTGAAGAGCAGATCGTCGGGATGAAACGTGAAGAGGAGCGCGAGGTAGAAGCCAGTTTCCCTGAAAATTATGGGACTAAGGAACTGGCAGGAAAACCTGCTAAGTTCAAGGTGGTCCTTAATGAAATAAAAGAAAAAGTCATCCCCACGCCGAACAACGATCTGGCCAAAGAAGTTGGTCTTGAGACCCTTGATGGACTAAAAGGGCGCATCCGTGAAGACAGCCTGCGTGAGCAGACTGACCGGGTCGAAAATCAGATGCAGGAGCAGATAATGGATCTGCTGGTTGCGGCTAATATTTTTGACGTCCCCGAAGGAATGGTTCAGAGTCAACTTGAGCAACTAAAGGAAAACTTTTCGCAACGTCTTAAGTCGCAGGGTATGAACCTGGAGATGTTGGGGATGAACGATGAGGGTTTCGCGGCCGCCTATCGTGAGATGGCAGTTAAGCAGGTTTGTGGCGAATTGATTCTGGAGTCGATTGCGCAACAGGAAAATCTCAAGGTCGAAGATGCGGCTATTGATACCAAGATCGAAGAGTTGGCCAAGCAGTCTAATTCCAAAATCGAGCAGGTAAAATCTTACTTCGCCAATCCTCAGGCCAAAGAGGGGCTGGTCGCGCAGATTCTGCACGAAAATGTTGTTGCGTTTATTGTCGATAAGGCGGACGTGATCGAGGTTGAGCCTAAGCAGGAAAAGTCTGCCGACGAGGTTGAAGAGTCTGAAGCGAGGGAGGCTTGAGCTTATGAGTTTGGTCCCAATGGTGGTAGAAGATACCGGTCGTGGCGAGCGTGCCTATGATATCTATTCACGTCTGCTGAAGGATCGGATTATTTTTCTTGGTGGCGATATTGAGGATCATATGGCCAATCTCATTATCGCTCAATTGCTTTTTCTGGAATCGGAAGATCCGGATCGTGATATTCACCTTTATATCAATTCACCGGGTGGAGTTGTTACTGC
>JAKIUS010000537.1 GCA_021647445.1 Geopsychrobacter sp.
GCCGACACCCATGGCCCTTCGGCGGTGATCCGTTCGCTGACCAAGCTGGATCATACGCTGTCAGGTGGCACCCTGCTCAATCAGCGTTTTTTACTAAGTCTGCTGACGCGGGATAAGGATATTAAAAAACTGGGCCAGTTGGTCCGCAGTTATTTCACTCTGGGTGGTCATCATATCCAGTTCAATATCGTCGATACCGCGACCTTAAAGGCGGCACAGGCTTGCCCTGAGGATTACAAAGATCTGCTGGTCCGTATGGCCGGTTACAGCGACTACTTCAACGATATGAATGTGGATCTGCAGCAGGAAGTGATTGAACGGACCGAGAATGAGGCGTTTTAAGCGTGGACCAGAGTCTCATCTTCGACATCAAAAGCTACGCCATCAATGATGGCCCAGGCATTCGGCTGACGATTTTCTTCAAGGGTTGTCCGCTCTCCTGCCGTTGGTGCCATAACCCCGAAAGTAGTTCCCCTGTGCAACAGAAGATGTACACTGCCGCCAAATGTATCGGCTGTGGCGAGTGCGTTAAAACCTGTCCGCAACAGGCGTGTCGACTGACGGTGGAGGGGGTTGTCCCCGTATCTGAATCCTGTGCAGTCTGTGGCCGTTGCACTGAGGTTTGTCCCTCGCGGGCGATGGAGATGTCGGGACGGCGTTATTCTCAGAGCGAACTGCTAAAGATTATCGAAAAGGAGCGGCCGTTTTTTGATCAGTCCGGCGGTGGCGTGACCTTTTCCGGCGGGGAACCGCTCAATCATTTGCCGCTGTTGTTTGATCTGTTGCGTGCCTGCGGCGCGCACGGGATTCACCGCTGCCTCGATACCTCGGGCTTTGCTCCCTGGGCAGATTTGGCCCGGGTCGCCGCAGAGACTGAACTCTTTTTGTATGATCTGAAATTGATCGATGGCAGGCGTCACAAAGAGTGGACCGGCGTGGATAACCGTTTGATTCTGGACAATCTGCAGCGTCTGGCTGCTCAAGGGGCTGATATCCGTATCCGCGTACCCTTGATCAAAGGGGTCAATGATGATTTCGACAATATTAATGCCCTTGGGCGATTGGTCGCCGGGTTGCCCGGTGGCGCGCGGCCACTCGATCTGCTGCCCTATCACAATATTGCCGCGCACAAATATGTAAAACTTCAGCAGGATTACGCTGAAGAAGCCCTGCAGATCCCGTCGGAGGGGGAGGTTGATGACATTTGTAAAAGGTTACAGGATTTCGGGCTTGAGGTCAGTGTCGGTGGCTGATGTCTGAGCCATTGAATTATGGCAGAATTTTCCGCTTCTGGTTGCCCCTGCTCGGTACCTGGATGTTGATGGCGATCGACGGCCCCTTACTGACGGCGCTGATCGCGCGGATGGTTGATGCCACATTAAATCTGGCGGCCTATGGGGTCGCCTTCTCTTTTGCCCTGGTCGCCGAAGCACCGATCATCATGTTGATGAGCGCTTCAACCTCCCTCGCTTCAAGTCCGCTGGCTTATCGGCGTCTGCGGCGTTTTACTGCGGCTTTGACGGCCTTTCTAAGCTTGGCTCTGCTGCTGTTATTGATCCCTCAGCCTTATACCCTGGTGATGGAAGATGTCATTGGTCTGTCGGCAGAAATTGCTTCGCAGGTCCATTGGGCATTATTGGCGTTGCTCCCCTGGCCCGCAGCGATTGGCTGGCGGCGCTTTTACCAAGGGATACTGATTCGCAGTGGTCAGACGAAATTAGTCGCGTTTTCTACCCTGTTTCGTTTGGCGGGGATGGCAGGTTGTGGTTTTTGGCTTTTTTACCGGACGGACCTGTCGGGCGCTCTGCTCGGGGGGATTGCTCTTAGTTGTGGTGTGCTGGCTGAACTGGTTGCCAGTCGTTATCTTGCGCGGCACGCCATCGCCAGGTTGCTGACCTCGCCGCAACAGGGTGAGGTGCTCTCTTACCCTGCACTGTGACGTTACTATCTGCCGTTGGCCCTGCCCCCCTTTATTACCCTTGGTGTCCATCCCATGGTGATTTTTTTTCTCGGTACGGGACTTTTTCCGCTGGAGTCTTTGGCGGTGATGCCGGT
>JAKIUS010000027.1 GCA_021647445.1 Geopsychrobacter sp.
ACTGCGATTGCTGAGGGTGCCGAGTCGTCCATTTTTGACACAGTAGGGATCGTTGTGGGTTGAGCCGCGCATCGCCGCACCGGCAAAGCCGGAGCCGATTTCAAATCCCTTGGTCGCTGGGATTGAAAGCATTGCATGGGCCAATTGAGCCTCAAGGCGATCGAAGGCCGGTTCGCCAAGGCCCGGTGGTAGATTGCGACAGACGCAGGTCAGGATGCCACCGATCGAATCTTTGTCGGCGCGGGCCATAAGAATTTGTTCAGACATTTTGGCTGCGGCCTCTTGATCGGGACAACGCACCTCGTTGGCGTCGACCTGCTCGCGGGTTACGCTGGATAAATCGACCTTATCCGTATCAACAGCGCCGACCGAGCTGACCCAGGCAATTATTTCGATGCTGTGCTGCTCTCGTAGAAATTTGTCGGCAATGGCACCGGCCGCAACCCGACCGATGGTTTCACGGGCGCTGGAACGTCCGCCGCCGCTCGAGGCGTGAATGCCGTATTTTTGACGGTAGGTCAAATCGGCATGGGACGGCCGGGGAATCTGGCTCATGGAGCCGTAATCCTGGGGGCGTTGGTCCTTGTTGCGCACCAGCAGGCCGATGGGCGAGCCGAGGGTCAGCCCGTTTTCGATCCCGGATAAAATTTCAACCTGATCGGCTTCATCGCGCTCGGTCGAGAGTTTACTTTGGCCGGGCCGCCGTCGGTCGAGTTGGATTTGAATATCACTGGCCTGCAATTGCATTCGTGGCGGAACGCCATCAATCACCACGCCGACACCGGCGCAATGGGATTCTCCAAAGGTTGAAATACGTAAAAGTGTACCGAAACTGCTCGACATGGTGGTTATTGCTCCTTTAGTGTTCGGAGTTTGTGCAGCCCTTGGCGAGAATATAACAGATTTACCTATGCTGGTGTAGTTCTGTTAGAGTAAGGGGAAGTGACATTGGTATTTTTAACTAGAGATAAAAAAATTTACCAGCAGTAAATATATCTTGACCAAAACACTGTTTCGGAGTATATCCATGGGCGTGGATATAGCTTGCAGAGCTGAAGCTTCAGTCTCTGCATCCGCTCCATTTATGTCTCTCCGATTTGCGCCCTGTTGCCCGATAGGGCGCTATTTTTATCCAGTTAAAACCATATTTGTACAATAGTCCCGCTTATTAGTTCACGTAAAAGAGGCGAACGATGGGGAATATCCAGTATTTTATCGACGGATTCAAGCGTTTTCAGCGACAACTCTATGGCGATAACGAGCGTCTGGCGGCGAAACTGGCCAAGGGGCAGAGCCCGAAGACCCTGGTAATTTCCTGTTCTGATTCACGGGTCGATCCGGCTCTGTTGACGGGTTGTGCTCCGGGTGATCTCTTCAGTGTGCGTAATATCGCAAATCTGGTGCCGCCCTACGAGCCGGATAACGCCTATCACGGCGTGAGTGCCGCACTTGAGTACGCGGTTTGTTATCTGCAAGTAAATGATATTATAGTGTTGGGACATTCCGGTTGTGGAGGGATCGAGGGTCTGTTGAGTGCCGCCGACGGTGAAATGGTCGGTGAATTTGTCGGCCGCTGGGTAGATATTGCTGCTGTTGCCAGAGAACGGGCCATCGCCAGGGTTGCCGCAGGCCATGAGGATTCCTTGAGCTGCATCTGCGAGCAGGAGGCGATCCTCACTTCATTGACCAATCTGCAGACCTTTCCCTGGTTGCAGCAGCGTCTTCAAAAGGGAACACTTGCCCTGCACGGCTGGTATTTTGTAATTGAGACCGGTCAACTTTTTAGTTATCAAGCTTCAAGGGATTGCTTTGAAATCTTGGTTGATAGCCTTAGTTCCTGAATACGTAGTTTTTAGGAGCATTCATGGTTTAATTTTTCCGCCGAGTGCTGGCAGCGGAGTTTCTCCTCAAGGGCGCATAGCGCAGAAGTTTATCCTTTTTATTAATGGCCCACAAGCACAGCCGCTGATCCCTTCGTTTGGTGCTCTCCCCGTTCCCAACGAAAAACCAGGGGGTTTCCCGTGACCTTTCGTAAACGCCTGCTCCTTCTGCAACTTTTAACCGTAGTTTTAACAACACTTCTTTTAGGCGGCGGAAGCCATCTGCTTGTGGTTTCAGCACTTGAGGATCTTCAGGGTCGTCATCTGGTGCACCTTGCACGAGAAGGTGCACAGGTGATTTCATCGGTTTTGCAAGAACGGGCACGGCAAATGGAAGGGCTTGATATGAGCTCCTTCCATCAACGCTACGACGACCAGCCGTCGGAAAAACATTTTCTTAAGTATTTTAGAGAATTGCCGGTCGAGTTTCCGGCGGTCAGCCTGCTGGATGAAGAGGGTCGTGAAATTGTCAAGTTGGTGAAAGGGCAGGCCAACCTTGATTATTCAAATTATCAGTATGAGCCGGTGGTGCAGCGGTCGCGGCGACAACCGAACAGTTTGCAGGTCGGGATCAAGGTGCAGGATCCTCAATTTGGTTGGCCCTCGGTGCGGCTCGCCTATACCTATGTCAGTAATTCGGGCGATGATTTCCTCGGCACACTGTTGTTAACCCTGCCCCTTGCAGATTTTGAACAGCGGCTGGTCAGGGTGGCGCAGGATGACGATATCTCCCTCTCGTTGCTCTCCGGTGAACGGGAACTCCTGACCTTTAATCGTCACGAAATGGCATTTCAAACCTTACCCTTCATCTCGGCGCAGACGGCCAGGCGGCATCAGTTTTTTGGCACCGATCTGGTTCTGTTGTCCCAACCGGTTGTCGACAGTGATTGGCAGGTGATGGCCTCAGTGCCCTGGCAGGTCTACCGGACCGAGATCCGCCGGATCCGCTTGTTGTCTCTTGGTGTCGGATTGCTGGTTACTCTTCTGGGGGCGTTTTGTGCCTGGAAGTTGGCAACTCTTTTGACGCGTAATATTGATCAGTTAATCGAATTTGCTGAACGGGTCGGTCAGGGGGACTATCGTCACCAGTTGCCCCTCAACTCGAGTAAAGAATTTAACCGTTTGAATCATGCTTTTAACCAAATGGTCATCGATCTTGATAGCCATCGTCGTTCGCGTGACTCCTTTCAAAAAATTATTGAGACGGTTATGGATCCCCTGATCGTTACCGATCGCGAAGGATTGATTGTGCAGGTCAATCAGGCAGTGCTGGAACTTTTGCATTGTGACCCAGCGCAGATCAATCATCGTCCGTTGGCCGACTTCTTTCCTGAGGCTCCTTCGGTCTTAAGACGTTCCCAGTTTGCGGCGGGGCTTCTCTGTGGTCCAGTCAGCAATCTTGAAACTCATATTCGAGGTTGTCAGGGTCGGGATGTTGCCATTCTTTTTTCGAGCTCACCCTGTGGTGAAGAGAGCCAGGAGTTCGGCGTTGTCTGTATTTTAAAGGATATAACCGAACTGCTTGCGGTGCGTGATTCACGAGAAAAAGCGCTTATTCTGGCTGAAGAATCACGCCGGCGGATCGATGTCCTGTTGCGCTCTGTGCCGGACGGACTGGTGGTGACCGACCTGCAGGGGAATATCCAACTGATCAATGATCCTGCCGAGCGGATGCTGGGTGCAGATGTCGAATCACAGGTGCTGGGGATCGCCCGGCAACTGCTTGAGGAGACGGGGGCCATCGGCCGGACGGTCGATATCCCCTTGGCGCAGGGTGCCGGGGGTCAAATCAGAGTCGTTCAAGCTCATGCTTCAGAGATCTATGATCGCAAGGATCAGGTCAGGGGGTTGGTGATGTTGCTGCGCGATGTCTCCCTTGAGCGCAGTATGGATCAGATGAAGAATGAGTTCATTTCAACTGCGGCCCACGAACTACGCACCCCATTAACTGCGATTCTTGGCTATAGCGAACTGATGCTTGAGCCGACCAATCAGGACCGTTTCTCCAAGGAGGAACAGCGAGATTTTCTACAGGAGATTCTGGAGCGTGCCGAAACACTGGCGCGGCTTATTGATGATCTGCTCAGTATCAGTCGCATGGAGTCGGGGCAACCGCTGGCCCTTGAAGTATCGAATGCCGATATCACCGGGCTTGTTACGCGTGTGGTTCAGCAGTTCAGGCTGACGGCTCAGGGGTATCGTTTCGATCTCGAGTTAACTGGAGATAAAGTCGTTTTAGCGCTGGATTCTGGGCGGATACAGCAGGTGTTGGAGAATCTGCTGAATAATGCGGTTAAATATTCATCAAAGAAGGAACCGATTCTTATCAGGGGCAGGCGCGTTGAGGGTCAGTACACGCTCAGCGTTGAAGATCAGGGGATCGGCATGTTGCCAGAGCAGGTCGAACAGATTTTTGAAAAATTTTACCGCGTCGATTACAGCAATACCAAGACCAGTGGTCTCGGCATCGGGATGAGCATCGTTAAGCAAATTGTCGATGGTCATGGTGGACGGATTACCGTTAGCAGTACCATCGATGTCGGCACGCGGGTTGAGTTGAGCCTGCCCCTGCCAGGTTCAACAGGAGTTTGATCAGGAGACGCCTTTTCCCTTGAGGAAGCTGGCATAGCGCTGATCGACTTCAACGATGTGTTCCAAGAGCCATGCGCGCAAAAAGTTGAAGAGCTTAAGCGGCAGTTGTTCATCCCCTGTTTCTAGTTGAGCCTTGAATTCCTCCACCCTGGTTTTTAAATCTGCGTGTTTTTGCTGATGTTCATTGAGTTCAGGATATTCATGTTGGGCCATCAGTTCTTCTTCGTGGACGAAGTGGGCCAGGGTATATTTGACCAAATCATCTATAATTCGGGGTAATTTTTCCACGGCGTCCTTGTTGCGGATCGCCTCGTAGAGACTGTTGATCCGTATAACCAGATCCCGATGTTCTTCATCGCACTGCTCGATACCGGTTGCGTAGCAGTCTTTCCATGAGATGATTGCCATATATGCTCCCTGTGGGTCAGCCGAGTGTCATGCGGTTTCGACCCTGTTGTTTGCTTTGGTACATTAGGCTGTCGGCCCGTTTTAACAGTGCGTCCGCAGTCTCTGCGGGGCGTGCCAAGGTGGCGCCCATGGAAACTGTAATGTTTTCGAGTTTCTGTGCCAACGGGACATAGGTTTGTGCGATCAGTGAGTGGCAGCGCTGGCCGACGATCTTAAGGCCATCTCGATCGATATTGCGGATAATTCCGATGAACTCTTCTCCGCCCCAGCGACCAAAAAGATCGAAGGGGCGTGCTACTGAGAGCAGGGTCTTGGCCACATTTTGCAAGGCCAGGTCGCCAGCATCGTGACCGTAGTTGTCATTGAACTGCTTGAAGTGATCGATATCTATGAAGAGCAGGCCGAAGGAGAGTCCGTAACGGGCCATCTCGTCGAAGCGCGCAACAAGTTCGGCCTCCAGGTAGTGGCGATTGGCCAGTTGGGTCAGTTGGTCAAGAAGGGCCAACTTTTCCAGTTCGATGATGCGTTGCTGGTTGGCGGCCTTTTCGGAGGTGTCGGTAAAGAGTTCTGCGACACCGATAATCGTACCATCTTGGTCGTATATGGGGTTGGCCCGCACGTGGACCGGGACGCGATGGCCATCTTTGTGATGCAGGTAAACCTCAACTGCATGAGTCTGGTCGTCGTTAAGGCAGGCCGTTAGAGGACAGTGGGTATTGCATAGGATCTGACCGGCATCATCTACATGCACCAGGATATTATCGGCGCAGCGTGAGCCTATAACCTCTTGCGCAGTGTAGCCGGTAATCCGTTCTGCCGCGCGGTTCCAGCGGGTAATCCGCCGATCGCAATCAACAAAGTAGAGGCCGTCACTGAGGTTTTCAAGCAGGTTTTCGTAATTGACCGGCATGGGTGTACTTTCGGTTAGGATGCGTAGAAAATTCTAACCAATTTCCGGCCATTTGCAACCGATACCCGCTATTTCATGATGTTAGGATTAAAAGCTTTCGCTTCAATCCAATTTAGGGGCGGTCAATTTATCTGATGAATACTGCCGTTTCTGATCTGTAATTGAAAGAGAACCTTGTCGGCTTCGCCGGTGAAATCGAAGCTGGTGGCGCCAGTAACCCCGGGGTAATTACGCAGATTGGCGATCGATGTCTGTAACGATTTGCGATCGGTTATTTCTGTCTTATCTAACTGGGTAAAGAGGATGTTGGCTGAATCAAAGGCTTGTGCTTCAAGGATCGAAGGGCTGTCGCCATAGGTTTCGACGTAGATATCGATAAACTCTTTGACAAAGGGGTAGGGGCTGTCGAGGAAGAAGCCATCAACAAAGACTGCACCTTCGACATAACGGCCCGCCAGGCGCAGCAGATCGGGCGAATTCCAGCCGCTAATTCCGAGTAACGGAATGTTCTGCACGCCATAAAATGCCAGTTGCGGAGCGATCAGACCGATGCGATCAGCGTAGTCAGGGAGGAACAGGGCGTCGAAACTGGTGGCCGGGTAGTCCGGTTCGTCTGGAACAAAAAGGTCGTCGAGTTTTTCCTCTTCACTTTTGGGGCGGTAATCGGTCCTTTTGCGTTTGGCGGATTTCCCCATTAAATGCAGGATCTGTGGGCGAAAATCGTTAGCATCTTCTGCATAGCTCTGCTCATCAATCACCAGACCACCGAGCTTTAAGACCTCTTCGGAGAAGAGTTCTGCCATTTCGCGACCAAGACGGTTTTCCGGTGCGAGAATGCCAAAGGAGTGAAGTCCCTGCTGCTCAACGGCATAACGCGCCAAGGCGCGGGCCTGCAGCCTGGTGGTGAGAGAATTTCGGAAGATATAGGGCCCGATCTCGGGAATCGCGGCGCGTTGGGAGAGCGCGAGCAGTGGCGTCTCATTCTGTTCGGCACTAGCTGCGGCCGAAATTGCTGCCGAGCCGGTCAGCGGTCCCAAAATCGCCATTACGCGCTCTTCGTTCGCCAGTTCTGAGGCCGCTTCCCGTGCCTTGACGGGGTCCCCTTCAGTGTCGCGATAGAGCACTCGCACCGGAGGTTTGTCGGCATTGTGCAGTTTCAGCGCCAGATCGATGCCGCGCTTTACCAGATTACCAAAGGCCGCATAACGGCCGCTCAAGGGGAGCAGTACTCCGATGGCATCTCGTTGCAGCCAGCCGCCCTGACTGAATCGATCCATCAGTTTTGCCGCGTCGTTACGCCACGGGAAGGGAATCTGACGGGCCAGGATCTGCTTGAGGTAAGCAAGGGCTTTCTCCTGATCGCGTTCAGCCAACGCCTTGCGCGCCAGTTGCAAACGGGCATCCTGACCGATCGGGCTATTGGCAAAGAGAAAGCTGGCTTCACTCAGCAGGTTAAAATCTTCATTATTTTCAAGCAGCAGGTGGACCTTAAGGAGCAGCTCTTTCGGTTGTGCGGCACCTGTCAGTGCCTGTTGATAGAAATAAAGAGCCCTTAATGTCTCACCGCTACGTTGATAACCGAGAGCCATCCCTTCATCAAGATACTGCTGGTCAACAGGGGCGAAGGTTTGGCCAGTAATTGTCTGTAGCAGGTTGAGTCCTGAGTCGTTTTCTCCGGCCATGATCAGACTATAACCCGTCAGCAGTTGTACTTCTGAATTGCGTTGCGTTGCGTCAACGCGATCGAGATAGAGCAGGGCATCGGCATAACGATGTTGTTGCAGAAAGATACGTCCGAGGTAGGTGTAGGCTTGCGGGGCCAGGTCTGAATCGTGGTGCCTTAAAACGAAGCTGCGAAAACGTGACAGGGCCAGGTTATGGTTGCCGTCACGGTAGGCAGCCTCGGCAGCTGCAAAGTTCTCCTGGGCGGCCGCGCGTTGTCCCACCGCCGGATTCTCTGCGGCAAAGGGGGTAGTCGGAAGGCTTATAGTCGCCATCAGAAACAGAAACAGAAGCAGATAGGGTTTCATGCCGAGATCCGTTGTTAGTCGTGCGCTGTTGCCCGGATCGTCCACCTGGGAGGGCGGTCGTTTAGCCGAACAGTTCCTTGACCTTGTCAAAAAAACCTTTGCCGAGGGGATGGATATCTTCACCACTGACGGCCGCGAATTCTTCAAGTAATTTGCGTTGATTTTGATCGAGTTTGGTCGGGACTTCGACGCGCAATACCACCATCTGGTCGCCACGTCCGTAACCCTGCAGGGAGACAATCCCCTTGCCGCTCAGCTTGAAAACCTTACCACTCTGGGTGCCTGCAGGTACCTTGAGGGAGACTTTGCCTTCGAGGGTCGGGACTTCGATTTCACAACCGAGCGCCGCCTGAACAAAGGAGATGGGAACCTCGCAGAGCACCGTTTGACCATCGCGCTCGAAGATCGGATGGTCTTCGACCGTAAGGACGACATACAGATCACCCGCAGGCCCACCATGAGTACCCGCCTCGCCTTCGCCACTAAGTTTAAGCCGCGTATCGGTTTCAACACCCGCCGGTATCTTAAGTGCCAGGCTGCGTTTCTTCTTGATCAGGCCGCTGCCTTTGCAGTCAGGGCAGGGGTCGGCAATGATTGTTCCCTCGCCACGGCAGTCAGGACAGGGTCTGGTCATGGTGAAGAAGCCCTGTTGAAAACGCACCTGACCGGCACCACGGCAGGTCTGGCAGGTCTGGGCGCTCGTTCCCTTGCGTGCTCCCGAACCCCCGCAACTCTCACAGGCTAGATTGCGCGGTAGTTGCAGGTTTTTTTCTGTACCGAAGGCCGCATCTTCGAAGGAGATGGTCAGGTTGTAGCGCAGATCATCACCGCGTCTTCCGCGGGAACTGCCCCCACGACGTGAGCCACCACCAAAGACATCGCCGAAGATATCGCCGAAGATATCCTCAAACGGGGAACCGCCACCGTTCGAAAAGCCACCGCTCGAAAATCCGCCAGAGTTCATCCCGGCATGACCAAATTGATCATAGGTTGCGCGCTTCTGACCATCTGAGAGGACGGCATAAGCTTCGCTTAATTCCTTGAATTTATCCTCGGCGGCTTTATTCCCAGGGTTCTTATCCGGGTGATATTTGATCGCAAGTCGACGATAGGCTTTCTTGATCTCGGTATCGCTGGCGTTGCGGTTGACAGCGAGAATTTCGTAGTAGTCACGTTTAGCCAAAATCGATTATTCCCGTAGCAGCCCGGCAGCTTGCACTGCCGGGCTGGTTAATGCTTCAGATTAACAATTCAACGGCCAAGGGGGTCGCGTTAAATCGTTATTTGTTTCTGCCCGTTATTTCTTGTCGTCAGCGACATCTTCAAATTCGGCATCGACAACGCCATCATCCGCCGGGGTATCGGCAGCACCCGCTTCAGATTGGGCATCAGCATACATGGTTTCAGACAGTTTGTGGGAGGCCTGGGCCAGGGCTTCAGTTTTTTTCTGAATGCTGGCAGGGTCATCGCCTTCAATGGCGGTTTTTAGCTCGGCCAGCGCCGCTTCGATGTTTCCCTTGGTCTCGCTGTCGATCTTTTCGCTGTGCTCTTTAAGGGCTTTTTCTGTGGTGTAGATCAGACCGTCAGCCTGATTGCGCGCTTCGATCAGTTCACGTTTTTTCTGATCTTCTGTGGCATGAGATTCGGCATCAGTGACCATACGCTCGATCTCTTCCTGAGAGAGACCGCTTGAAGCAGTGATCTGGATCGATTGTTCCTTGCCGGTACCAAGGTCCTTGGCCGAGACATGCAGAATACCGTTGGCGTCGATATCGAAGGTGACTTCGATCTGCGGAACGCCACGCGGTGCCGGGGGCAGTCCAACCAGTTCAAAGTTGCCGATGGTCTTGTTGTCAACCGACATTTCGCGCTCACCCTGCAGAACGTGAACTGAAACCGCAGGTTGGTTGTCAGCAGCGGTCGAAAAGACCTGGCTCTTTTTGCAGGGGACGGTGGTGTTCTTTTCGATCAGTTTGGTCATCACCCCGCCGAGGGTTTCGATGCCGAGAGAGAGGGGTGTAACGTCAAGCAGCAGAACATCCTTGACATCGCCGGTCAGAACGCCACCCTGAATGGCGGCACC
>JAKIUS010000538.1 GCA_021647445.1 Geopsychrobacter sp.
CTCCACAATGGGGAATGAGTTGTAGAGTAGCTGATTTGCTTCTGACTGAAAACTGGAAATTATTTTAAGGGCAGCAGATAAAAAAACTGCCCCGGACCAGGAGGGGGGGGAGGTCCGAGGCGAAATATCATTGTCCGTATAATGTAGCAGAAATAGTGCCAACGTCCAGCTATCTAATTCTTTAATTGTAATATATTGAAAAGACTTGGTCTGTGGAGAATATTTTGTTGCTAGCAGGTTTGGTGCTGACGTGAAAAGTGGCGAAAAGCTGGCAAAGTGGCTAAATATGACCACTTATGAGGTCAGGGCAACTTTCGGTATGCACAGTTTTCCGGTAGCCAGTCCAACTCAAGCAAGAGGTCCGGAGCCAATTTGATACAATCCTCCTCAGCTTGAAGGCGCTGCGAATAGATGCGGCAGTTGCGTGAATGGATATCCAGAAAACGGCAGGGGACCGCCGTGGTGTGGACGGTCCCCTGTTTATCGATTTTCTTTTCAAAACAGCATTCGCCGCAGCGCTGACAGCGGTCTTCCCAGCTGTCAGCGTCAGCGATTTTGCTTAAGCGCACTCAGAATAACCACAAGAATGACAGACGCAGCAACCACCTTCGTGCTCGACTGGGCCGCCGCATTCGGGACAGGCACCGCCGTTGCTGACGTGCAGTACCGGGGAACCTTCTTCGTTGAGCATATGCAGTTCGATCGCCTTAGCAACCGCGTCGGCGCAAGAGGTGATGCGGTTTTCACCGAATCCGGCCGGTTTGTGGCAGGTGATACCGATCATCTGTTTGACTGCCTGCCGAGCCTGAACGCCGCTGCGCCAAGCCAGAGAAACCAGGCGACCGATCGCCTCACACTGGGAGGCCGCACAACCGCCAGCTTTGCCCATGGTGGTGAAGAGTTCAAAGAGGCCTTTTTCATCCTCGTTGATGGTGATGTAGAGTGGCCCGCAGCCGGTTTCCATCTGATAGGTCGAGCCGGTCAGGGCGCGTGGCCGTTCGCGTTTGCGCGAGGGCTTTTTGCTCTCCATCGGCACGGCATCTTCGGGTTTGCCGGCTTCTTCTTTTTTTGCCACCGACAGCACCTGCATATCTCGGGAGCCGTCACGGTAGATGGTGACACCTTTACAGCCTTGGTGGTAGGCCAAACGGTAGACGGTGGAAACGTCATCACGGGGGGCGTCGTTACAGAAGTTGACGGTCTTGGAGACGGCGTTGTCGGTGTGTCGCTGGATTGCAGCCTGCATCAACACATGGTCTTTAGGAGTGATGTCGTGGGAGGTAACGAAAATCCGGCGAACATCCTCGGGTATAGCATCAATTCCCTGAACGGTGCCTTTTTCGGCAATCTCCTGCATTAACGCTTCGCTGTAGAAGCCGCGTTCTTTGGCGATCTTCTCAAAGATCGGATGGACTTCAATCAGTTTATTATTGTCGAGAACCTGTCGTACGTAAGAAACAGCAAACAAGGGCTCGACACCGCTTGAACTGTTGGCAATAATCGAGATGGTACCGGTCGGGGCGATGGTGGTACAAGTGGCGTTGCGGATCGGTTCGGAACCTGGTTTATCGTAGCTGCTGCCTTTAAAATTGGGGAAGGCGCCGCGTTCTTTGGCCAGCTGCATCGACATGGCATGTGATTTGTCGTTGATAAACTTCATCACCTTTTCGCCTAAGACGATGCCATCATTGCTGTTGTAGGGGATGCCGACCAGGATCAGCATGTCAGCCCATCCCATGACGCCGAGACCGATCTTGCGGTTGGCACGGGTCATCTCGTCAATTTCCGGCAGTGGATACTTGTTGGCCTCGATGACGTTATCGAGGAAGCGGGTTGCCAACTGGGTGGTTTTTTCCAATTTGTCCCAGTTGATCTCGCCATCCTTGACCATGTTGGCCAAGTTGATTGAACCGAGATTGCAGGATTCGTAGGGGAGTAGTGGTTGCTCGCCACAGGGGTTGGTGCTTTCAAACTCTCCGATGTGCGGGGTCGGATTGTCACGATTAAGCCGGTCGAGAAAAATGATCCCCGGCTCGCCATTGGACCAGGC
>JAKIUS010000539.1 GCA_021647445.1 Geopsychrobacter sp.
ACTGCGCATCTAGGGGGGGGACTATTTTCGCTGGAGATGTGGGGCGGCGCGACCTATGACGTCTCAATGCGTTTTCTGCGTGAAGATCCTTGGGAACGTCTGGAGCGTTTGCGTGAGAAAATCCCGAATATCCTTTTTCAGATGCTGCTGCGCGGCTCCAACGCAGTTGGCTACACCAACTATCCTTACAATGTAGTACAGGAATTTGTTGCCAAGGCAACAGAGGGTGGGATTGATGTGTTCCGGATCTTTGATTCGTTGAACTGGACAACTGGTATGAAAGTGGCGATGGATGCGGTCAAAAAGAGTGGTGCCATTTGTGAGGCCGCGATCTGCTACACCGGCGATATCCTTGATCCGAAGCGGGATAAGTACCCTCTTGAATATTATGTCAGTATGGCCAAAGAGCTTGAAACTATGGGCGCCGATATCCTGGCGATTAAGGATATGGCAGGCCTGCTCAAGCCATTTGCTGCCGAAAAACTGGTCAAAGCACTGAAAAACGAAATTGGTCTGCCGATTCACCTGCATACCCACGATACCTCCAGTAACGGCGGTGCCATGCTGCTGATGGCAGCGCAGGCGGGTTGTGACATCGTCGACACGGCCCTGTCTTCAGTTTCTGGTTTAACTGCCCAGCCGAATATGAACGCTTTGCTGGCAACCTTGGAAGGAACCATCTGGGATCCGAAGCTGGATATGGCCGGGTTACAGAAATTGGCTAATTATTGGGAAACCTGCCGAACCTACTACGCGCCCTTTGAGTCAGAGTTGCGCAGTGGAACTGCCCAGGTTTACCACCATGAAATCCCCGGCGGTCAGTATTCCAACTACAAACCACAGGTCGAAGGCTTGGGACTCGGACATCGCTGGGAAGAGTGCAAAGAAATGTACCGCAAGGTCAACGATATGTTCGGCGATCTGGTCAAGGTAACTCCATCGTCAAAGATCGTCGGCGATATGGCGATGTTCATGATTCAGAACAATCTTGAGCCGGAGGATGTTTTTGCGCGTGGCCATGAGCTGACTTTTCCGCAAGGGGTGGTCGATTTCTTCAAGGGGATGATCGGTCAGCCGTACGGCGGTTTCCCGGAGAAACTGCAGAAGATTATTTTGAAAGGGGAGCAACCGCTCACCTGTCGTCCCGGAGAACTGCTTGAGCCGGTCGATTTTGTCCTGAAAAAGGATGAGCTAGAGAAGAAGCTCGGTCATGAAGTACGTGATGAAGATGTGCTGTCGGCGGTACTTTATCCTGGAGTATTTGAAGAGTTTGATCGCTTCCGTCAAGAGTTCAGTGATACTTCCTTTTTACCGACACCAGTCTTTTTCTATGGTCTGGATGTCGGCGATGAGGTCAGCATCGATATCGAAGCTGGTAAGACTCTGATCGTCAAGCTCAACGCCATCGGTCGGATACGTGAGGACGGGACACGTAATATTTACTTTGAGCTCAACGGCGAGCCACGCAGCGCGACGGTCAAGGATGATTCGGTTGAGGCGGACGAGTCCAGCCATGTCAGGGCCGATCCGGAGAATAACAAAGAGATCGGTGCGCCGATGCCGGGTAAGATCTTTAAGTTAATGATTAAAGAGGGGGATGAGGTTAAGGCCGGAGATGTGCTGCTGGTGACCGAGGCAATGAAGATGGAAACCAACGTCAAGGCCGAAAAGGATGGTGTTGTCAGGGAGTTGATCTTTGGTGAAGGAGACCAGGTTGAGCAGGGCGACCTGCTGCTGGTCCTTGAATAGATAACGACTTCAATCGTAAGTGAAATTCAGCCGGGCCAAATGGTCCGGCTATTTTTTTAAGATCTGCTGCTGGTGTCAGTGTAAGGCTAGGTCAGTTGGAAGCGTTAAATCTCTTCTGCCAGTAGCGCTCGTATCGATTTACTGTCTGGCATGGTCAGAGCTTCACGGGCTAGTTTTTCCGAAGTTACCGTGTCGATCAGGTTGATAAATTCCGTCCGTTTGGGGGTGTACGGTGCGGAAATGGAGAATTGACTGATGCCGATTCCGATCAGCGCTAGCAGGCAGATTGGATCA
>JAKIUS010000540.1 GCA_021647445.1 Geopsychrobacter sp.
TGGGTTAACTGCCTGATTTATAACATATAACAAAGATCATTCTTCCAACAGGCCAAACCTCAATGAGTCAATCCAACAATCATAACTGCCTCATAGAACCCATTGCGGCCAAATCGGGTGGAAAAAACCTGCCTGGGCAGGGTCGTACGCACCGTCATGATGACTTCGTCCACAGAGGAAGTGAGCAAAACAAACCGCTCAAACTCGCCCTTTACTTCAGGATGCTTAAACATCCGGGCGAATATATGAATTTGGTACGGGGATGTGTAAAATGAATCAGGAATATTCAAATCAACTTCAATATCTTTTTCCGGTGCCATGTTGCCGGTGTTTATCCTGATTTCATACGGTAAACGAAACCCCTGGGTATAAGCTTTATTGCTTGTAGCTGTGGCATAAATACTGATGTGCTGAAGGCTGTCAAAGGCGCCGGCAGGAAACACGATGGATGCATACTCAACAAGATCCACCAGTTGACCAATGGGCGGTATTTTAGCAGTCACAACGTGCTCCTTCATAGTCATGATCGTTACCACAACCGTTGCTCCTGCCCCGCCGGTTAATTCAATAGAAATATCATTGTTCTTTTTCAGGCTAACAGATTTTATGAGCATCTTGAACTGTTGACCAAAATTCAGCGATGCAATGATCTCTCCGTTTAGTTCAACAATGCACGCGCCGACACTTTTTTTATTACTGCCCCCGCCCTGTATTGAAAGGCTGTAATCTTGACCCATATCATCAACGGAAAAACTCTTGCTTATGCGCTGGGATCTGCCTCCATCGCTGGCATAGAATTCCGGCCCAAAGACCAGAGACTGCCCATAAGCAGCAGCAATGAAACTGCTGCAAAACAGCAACAAAAGCACAGGAAAGATAATGAACGCTTTTTTCTCCATGCACCTTACCTCATTGAGAAATGTAAACGGTGTATTAGTCCAAAGAATTCACCGATTCGTTACATCTTTGCCTGTTCCCTGTCCGGTTTACTTCTTTGGCATATAGAGATCGGTGATGGTGCCTTCGAAAGCTTCGGCGGCCATGGCTACTGTTTCCGACAGGGTCGGGTGCGGGTGGATGGTCAGGGATATGTCCTCGGCATCGGCTCCCATTTCGATGGCTAATGCCGCTTCGGCAATCAGCTCACCTGCGCCAGGGCCGACCATGCCTGCTCCGAGCAGGCGTTTGCTTTCCGGATCGAACAGTAACTTGGTGATACCCTCATTGCGGCCAAGGCTCAGTGAACGGCCGGATGCGGCCCACGGGAACACGCCTTTTTCATAAGCTATGCCAGACTCTTTTGCTTCCAGTTCGGTCAGGCCAACCCAGGCCACTTCCGGATCGGTGTAGGCCACAGATGGAATCACTGTCGCCTCAAAACCGCTTTTCAAACCGGCTGCGACTTCGGCAGCTACTTTTCCTTCATGCACGGCTTTGTGAGCCAGCATGGGCTGGCCGACGACATCACCGATGGCGATCCCGATGTGGCCGTCCAGGTCGATAACGTCGTAGAAGTCGCCGCCAAGCTCAAAACTGGGGACGTAACGTGCGGCGAGGTCGTAAGGCGGGAGCCTGGGCAGCGCGGCGGGGAGAATGCGTCGTTGGACGTTGGCTGCAAGGTGCAGTGGCCGCAGGACACGTCGGCTCTTGGTGCGTTGTGTATCCAGACGTGCGTTCTGGATCGCGGTCCCGAGCATCTGCGCGATGGCGGTGACCAGTCGGACCTCGAACGGGCTGAAGCTGCGCTGCTCGCCGGAGAACAGGTGGATGGTCCCGATAGCCTTGCCCTGATGCATGATGCCCAGGCAGAACATCGATGCGAGTCCCTCAGCCTTGGCGTCGCCGGGGAAGATCACGCGGGGGTCCGTGGACATGTCTCGGATGTAGACCGGCTTACCCGACATCGCCTCACGCAGCATCTCCGAATCATCGAAGTTGATCGCGCCGGTGTCCAGATAGTTTTGCGAAAGGTTGTAGATCGCGCGCGGCCCGAGCTTGTGCGGGTCGTCTGCCTGGGTCAGGCGGATGGCGACGGCCTTGGC
>JAKIUS010000541.1 GCA_021647445.1 Geopsychrobacter sp.
GTTCGATGTGAAAGCCGGGTCGTGAGTTAATCGCGATATGCCGACCGTAGGTTTGCTCCAGTTCGTCGATGCCGACCCGCTCTTCGTCGATCAGCAGGCCGGCGATATCGGGATGAGCCAGCAGGGTGATATGCCCAGCGGGCAGATCGGCCATCTCGCGATGTAGTTCACGCAGAATCTCATAGATAATCGTCAACCGGCCCTTAACGTAGCCCTTCCCTTCACAATAACTGCACGGTTCACAGAGGGTTCGGCCGATACTTTCGCGGACACGCTTGCGGGTCATTTCGACCAGTCCCAGTTCAGATATTTTCAGAATATTGGTCTTGTTCTTGTCACTTTTAAGCGCCTCCTCAAGGGATGCATGGACCTTTTCGCGGTGTGTTTCTTTCTCCATATCGATAAAATCAATGATGATCAGACCGCCGATATTACGTAACCGCAGCTGAAAGGCGATCTCTTTGAGCGCTTCAAGGTTGGTCTTGAGGATAGTGTCTTCAAGATTGTGCTTGCCGACATAGCGTCCGGTATTAACGTCGATGGCGGTCAGTGCCTCGGTCTGTTCAATGATAATTGAACCGCCGCTTTTCAGCCAGACCTTGCGCCCCAGGGCCCGGGAAATTTCCACCTCAAGGCCGTAAGCATCAAAGATCGGTTCGTCGCCGTCATACAACTCGATACAGTAATTGAGCCGTGGCATAAAAGTACGGATAAAACGGTTGATTTTGTTGTACTCGTCGCGGTTGTCGACCACGATCCGTTGCACCTCCTCGGTGAGGATGTCGCGTAATACCTTGCTGGTTACGTCGAGATCGGAGTGGATCAGGCTCGGCGCCTTAGACGCTTCTATGTTATCACTGAGGTCATTCCAGAGACCGACAAGAAACTCCATATCGGCGCGCAGATCATCTTTACTTTTTCCTTCGGAGACGGTACGGACAATAAACCCGGTACCGGGCGTCCGCAGCGACTCGACAATCTCGCGCAGTCGCTCCCGCTCATCCTCACTTTCTATGCGGCGTGAAATACCGATATGATCAACCGTCGGCATATAAACCAGGTGACGGCCCGGCAAAGAGATATGCGAGGTGATTCGGGCGCCCTTGGTGCCGATCGGTTCCTTGGATATCTGCACCAGCAGCTCCTGTCCTTCGCTGAGCAGATCTTCAATCGGCGGTAACGTCGCCAACTCTTCGCTATCACTCGCCTCCGGTACGGGTTCGTCTCCATCGATGGTTCGCTCAACTTGCTCCATCTCGTCGAGCACATCGGCGACATACAAAAACGCTGCTTTTTCCAGGCCAACATCGACGAAAGCCGCCTGCATTCCGGGCAGTACCCGGATCACTTTGCCCTTGTAGATATTCCCGACAATTCCCATTTCCCGCTCGCGCTCAATATACAGCTCGGCGATGTGCCCACCTTCAAGCAGGGCAACCCGGGTCTCGTGGGAGGTGGTACAGATGACCAACTCCTTTGTCATACTCTTCTCCTGCTTCTTTCGTTTATCGTTAAAGTGAAATTTTTAGATTAATTAATTTTTGCCAAGCTTTGTGACGGTCGTTGCCAGTGGCAGATCTTTAAGAGTAATACCGACCTTGCGGACCTGCAAACGGCGAATATCCTCAACCCCCAGGGCAAACAAGTGCGCCGCCACCTGCAATGGGCTGCCTTTGATCAGCTTCAACTCCAACTCATCGTTTACCAGCAAAATTTCCAGTACGTTTGGCCGCAGGTCAATCTGCTCTTCACGCCCTTTTTTTACCCGAGTTACCAACACCTGTTCCGATTTGAGAAAGGCGTTAATTGCCATGTCGAGATCGACCGTCAGCGGCTGTGGCAATGGCACCCGATAACTGGTCGTAGCCACAGAGGCAGAAGGGGATGGTGATTTCAAGGGGATAACTACCCCATCGACAACATTAAACCCTTCTGGAAGCCGGCTGTTCAAAGCGCTCATTAACTGCTCGACAGACACCGGTTGGAGTAATTCTCGATCGACCAGTTCAGCCTCGCTGGCCAATCCCATTGGCAACGCTTCC
>JAKIUS010000028.1 GCA_021647445.1 Geopsychrobacter sp.
AGAAGTCATCAAAAAACATCTTCAAGGACCTTGAAAAGGCTTCTTTTAAGGTAAGCAAGGTAACAAAAAAAGAAAAACGCCGTTTTTCAAGTCCACCCTTTATCACAAGCTCCATGCAGATGGATGCCAACCGGAAGTTGCGGTTTTCGGCCAAAAAGACCATGACCCTGGCCCAACGCCTCTATGAGGGAGTTGAAATAGGTAGTGATGGGCCCACGGGTCTTATTACCTATATGCGTACTGATTCCACCCGAATTAATGATGAGGCACTGGCCCAGGTTAGGGAGTATATCGAAAAGGAGCAGGGTAAGGAGTATTTACCGGCTGAGCCCAACACCTTTAAGACCAAAAAAGGGGCTCAGGATGCCCATGAGGCCGTGCGACACACCGATGTCAATCTTACCCCGGACAAGGTAGCTTCGTTCCTTGAGAAAGATATGCTTAGGCTCTACACTTTGGTCTGGAAACGCTTTGTCGCCAGTCAGATGAAGCCTGCGGTGTATGACCAGACTTCGGTGGTGATTGAGGCGGATAAGTGTCAATTTCGCTCCTCTGGGTCGATCATGCGCTTTTTGGGATTTATGTCCCTCTATGTGGAGGCGGCAGATGAAACCGCTAAACCCGTGCAGGGCAGTGGTAAGGATGTGATGCTTCCACCCCTTGAAGAGGGTGATGTCCTTGATATGCTTGCACTTGAGCCAAAACAGCATTTCACTCAACCGCCCCCCCGTTATACTGAGGCTACGCTTGTTAAGGCCCTGGAGGATAATGGGGTTGGTCGTCCTTCAACCTATGCTTCGATTCTTTCGGTGATTCAGGACAAGGAGTATGTCCTTCTTGAGCAGCGTAAATTTGCCCCCACCGATCTCGGCAAGGTCGTGAACGAGTTACTGGTTGAACATTTTCCGGCCATTATGAATGTTGATTTTACCGCATCCATGGAGGGCAATCTCGATAAGGTTGAGGAGGGTAATATCAAATGGTTAGCCCTGCTTAAGGAATTTTATACCCCCTTTAAAGAAACCTTGGAGAAGGCCAAAAAAGAGATGCGCTCGGTGAAACGTAGCGCCATTCCCACAGATATAAAATGTGATGAATGTGGGGGGGTGATGAATATTAAGTGGGGTCGAAATGGCGAGTTTCTGGCCTGTGAAAAATACCCTGAATGTAAAAGCACCACTGATTTCACCAAGGAAAAAGATGGTACCATTGTCCCCCAGAAGAAGGAGGCGCCTGAAGAGTCCGGTGAAAAATGTGAAAAATGCGGGATGCCCATGGTGTATAAACATGGGCGGTTCGGGCGGTTCCTCGCCTGCTCCGGTTACCCCAAGTGTAAAAACATCAAGTCTGAAACCACAGGGGTAAAATGCCCTGAGGATGGTTGCTCGGGGGAGGTCGTCAAAAAGGTCTCAAAGCGTGGCAAGGTGTTCTACAGTTGCGATAACTACCCCAAATGTACCTTTGCCCTGTGGGATAAACCGGTTGCCGAAGCCTGCCCCGATTGCTCCCTGCCCTTTTTGCTTGAGAAAAACACCAAGAAACGCGGGCCGCACCTGCGTTGTTCCGAAAAATCCTGTGGGTATTCGCGGGATATTGAAGAGGACGAGGAGTAGGTCTTTTATTTTAAGGTGGGGGCGGTGGCTAGGCAGGTGATAAAGCTCCTTGCCCGCCGCCTGTAGGCCGTTACCCGTCGACCTGTTCGGGGTTTATATGATGGCCTATGTTTCCGAGTCTACGAGGTCAAGCCGTCATAGACAACACTGCCATCAACAATGGTTAGAACGGCCCTGCCCTGCATCTTGCGATCCAGAAATGGTGAGTTGTGGGAGTTTGAAACCACCGCCTCTTTGCTATATGTAAAAGTCACATCTGGATCAATAACAGTCAGATCTGCTATCTGACCTTCTGCCAGGCTGCCACCACTAACGCCAAGAATCTTGGCGGGATTAACAGACATCAGCTCCACCATCCTTGTTTCTGATATAAGCCCAGCTCGAACCAGCTCCAAAGTCAGCGGTACCGATGTTTCAAGGCCAATAATGCCATTTGCGGCAAGGTCAAATTCCACCTTTTTTTCAACGGAGGAGTGGGGCGCGTGGTCTGTGGCGATGGCATCGATTGTCCCGTCCTGTAATCCCTCCTGAATGGCAAGTCTGTCATCCTCAGAACGCAGGGGTGGATTCATCTTGGCGTTGGTGTTGTAGCCGCGAACGGCTTCATCTGTCAGACTAAAATGGTGGGGCGTCGCTTCACAGCTCACGCGCAGGCCACGTGCCTTGGCCTGACGAACCATCTCAATACTGCCACGGGTAGAGACATGGGCCATATGCATGTGGCCGCCGGTTAGTTCCGCCAGCATGATATCGCGGGCGGTCATGGCATCCTCGGCGACCCAGGGGATCCCCTTGAGACCGAGTTCTGTCGAAACCGGTCCCTCGTTCATCACACCGCCAGCAACCAGCGAAAGGTCTTCAGCATGGGAGATAATCGGCGCACCGAAGGTATCGGCGTACTCTAAGGCGCGACGCATCAGTTCACTACTGACAACCGGCAGGCCGTCGTCAGAGAAGGCGACACAGCCGCCATCTTTCAACTCCCCCATCTCAGAGAGGGTCTCACCCTTCAAGCCCTTGGTGATGCTGCCGATGGGGAAGACATTAGCACTCCCCTGCTCCTGAGCCTTACTGATGATGTAGCGACAGACCGCCAGATTATCGACAATCGGCTGGGTATTCGGCATACAGGCCAGCGAGGTTACGCCACCGGCGGCGGCCGCTGCGGTGCCGCTGATGATATCCTCCTTATATTCGAAGCCGGGATCGCGCAGATGAACGTGCATATCGATTAGGCCAGGAACAACCAGCAGCCCCGTAGCATCGATCACCTCGGCGTTGTCATTCTCAAGAGCAGTACCTATTTTAGCAACCCTGCCCTCTTCAATCAGCAGATCACAGGTTTTGTCGAGTTTATTTGCCGGATCGATGACCCGGCCATTTTTGATTAAGATATTACGCATATTGCAAGCTCCTCATACTTATTTCGTCGCGAGGGTTCAGTCTTCAACCAGATTTTCACCACCAGCGGCCAGATAGAGCAACGCCATCCGCACGGCTACGCCATTTTCAACCTGGTCAAGAATAACATTCTGCGGACCATCGGCGACCGCGCTGGATATTTCGACGCCCCGATTCATCGGGCCGGGATGCATGACAATGGCATCAGGCCTGGCGAGCTTTAGATTAAATTCATTCAGCCCGAAGTATCGTGAATATTCACGCAACGAAGGGATCAGGGTCTTCCCTTGCCGTTCACGCTGAATCCTCAGCATCATCACCACATCGGCGTCGGTAATCGCTGCGGCGAGAGACGGAGCCAGTTTACAGCCGAGACGCTCAATACCGGGTGGCAACATGGTCTTCGGCCCGCTCAGCCAGACATCGGCCCCAAGCTTGTTAAGACAATCGATATTTGAACGGACCACCCGGCTGTGGGTGATATCTCCGACAATCGCCACTTTAAGTCCGGCGATCTTTCCCTTGTGCTGACGAATGGTGAAGCTGTCGAGCAACGCCTGACTCGGGTGCTCGTGTGTACCGTCACCAGCATTGACCACGGCACAACTCATCCGTTTTGCCAGATAATCTGCGGCACCGCTGGCCCCATGCCGCATGACGATAATATCGGGATGCATCGCTTCGATATTACGGGCCGTATCCTCCAGGGTTTCCCCCTTGACCACCGAAGAGGAAGACCCGCTGATGTTGACGGTATCGGCCGATAACCGCTTGCCCGCGATCTCAAAAGAGGTGCGGGTGCGGGTACTCGCTTCGAAAAAGAGGTTGATAATCGTCTTGCCACGCAGGGTCGGCACCTTCTTGATCTTGCGCGTATTGATCTCCTTAAAGCTTTCAGCGGTATCGAGGATAAAATTCAGCTCGGTCGCGTTGAACTGTTTGATACCCAAAACGTGGCGATGTTGAAAGTTCATCTGCTCCTCCAGGGTTACTTGATCAGGCTGACCCCAACGGGGATATGTTGGTCATTGAACTCGACTTCAATCTGTTCATTGCGGGCCGTCGGTAGATTACGCCCGATATAATCGGGGCGGATCGGCAATTCACGATGGCCACGATCAACCAGGATCGCCAGTTGGATATTGCGCGGACGGCCGAGATCAATCAGGGCATCCATCGCTGCACGGATGGTACGACCGGTAAAGAGAACATCATCGACCAGGATCACCTTGCGATCCCCCAAGGGGAAACGGATATCTGTCTGACCCATCGCCAGATCACTGCGACTGCCCAGATCATCACGATACATGGTGATATCGATGGTACCCAGGGGGACTTTATCCCCTTCGATTTCGGCGATGATTTTTTGCAGCTGTGCCGCCAGATAATCACCGCCGGTACGGATACCGATCAGTACCAAATTTTCTGTCCCCTTGTTATGTTCAAGAATTTCATGCGCAATGCGGGTTAACGCGCGCTGGACAGACGAGCGATCAAGGATCTCGGTTGTCTCAATTGCCATGGGCTCTCTCCTGAAAAGAATTCTGGGCATAAAAAAAGTACCTGATGCACGAAGATGCACAGGTACTTGGATAAATTATGATGATTTCGTTGGTCATTTTTTGTCCCTTGCCGACCTCTCGGATCGACTTAAAGGGTTATAGATCAAATTGTTCAGGGACTTTAGCAATTGCCGCAACCTCAAGTCAACAGCAATCTTGTGCATGGATTTTAGTTAATCGGGCGCCCGATACGACCCCAGCGAATCTTATCCAACAGACCGCCCTTGGCATTCCAGGACCAGTATTTGATAAAGGCCAACCCCTTGATCTTTTCCGCCGGGACAAACCCCCAAAAACGGCTATCATAGGAGAAATCACGGTTATCACCCATGACAAAATATTTTCCTTCAGGAACATTGATCGGCCCAGCAAAATCACGCGGGCTGGCAATGGCCGGGACCATTTGTGAGTCACCGTGTATTTCTTGCGGAATAGCGTAGAGTTCGCCGTTGACATAGACCTTCTTGCCACGCACCTCAATCTTGTCGCCCGGCTCACCGATGACCCGCTTTATAAAATCCCGACGCTGGAAATAAGATTTGTTCTTATCGCCGGGGAATTCAAAAACAATGACGTCCCCACGCTGGGGATGACGCAGCACCAGGTAGCGTTGGTCTGAAAACGGTAACTGGGTGCCATAGATAAATTTATTGACCAGCAGATGATCCCCAATCAGCAGGGTATCGAGCATCGATCCTGAGGGAATTTTAAATGCCTGGAAAACAAAGGTGCGGATAATCAGCGCCAACACGACGGCAACAATCAGCGCTTCAGACCATTCACGATACCAGGGTTTTTTACTGAACGAAGTTGTGCGTTTTTTCCCGAAGAGACCCATAGTTTTTACTCTTTGACCTTGAGGATAGCAAGAAAGGCGTCCTGCGGCAGCTCGACGCTACCGATTTGTTTCATCCGTTTTTTTCCCTCTTTTTGTTTCTCGAGCAGCTTGCGTTTACGGGTGATATCACCGCCATAACACTTAGCGGTCACATCTTTACGCAATGCCTTGACCGTTTGCCGGGCGATCACTTTACTACCGATAGCCGCCTGGATTGCGACCTCGAACTGCTGGCGGGGAATAAATTCTTTCATTTTTGAAACGAGCTCGCGGCCCCGAGAAGTGGCCTTGTCGCGGTGAACGATCAGCGAAAGCGCATCGACAACATCACCATTGATGAGCACATTCAGACGCACCAGTTCGCTCTTGCGATAATCGAGGGGGTCGTAGTCAAGGGAAGCGTAACCACGACTGATTGACTTCAGTCGATCAAAGAAATCAAGCACGATCTCGTTAAGCGGCATCTCGTAAACGACAATCACCCGGTTGGAGGAGAGATACTTCAATTCGCGTTGAATTCCGCGCTTTTCAATACATAACCCAAGAACTGCCCCGACATAATCGTTAGGCACGTGGATTGAGGCGAGCACAAAAGGCTCCTTGATTGTATCAATCAACTGGGTTGGCGGAAGCATGTTGGCGCTTTCGACCTTAAGCAGCTCCCCCTTAACGGTGGTGACTTCATAGACAACCGTCGGCGCGGTGGTGATCAGAGCAACACCAAACTCCCGCTCCAGGCGTTCCTGGATGATTTCCATATGCAGCAAGCCAAGAAAACCGCACCGAAAACCGAAACCAAGGGCCATTGAATTTTCAGGCTCAAAGGTAAAAGCCGCATCATTAAGGCGTAATTTCTCGAGCGCATCGCGAAATTCATCATAATCACCGGAATCGATGGGATAAAGGCCCGAAAAGACCATCGGCTGTATTTCTTGAAAACCCTCCAGTGCGCTCTCTGCCGGGTTGTGCAGATGGGTAATCGTGTCTCCAACCTTGGCGTCATCGACAATCTTAATATTGGCAATCACAAAGCCAACTTCACCAGCAGCCAATTCAGGCAGGGTGACCGGATGAGGTGTATAAGCCCCAACCTTCTGCACCTCGTAGATGCCGCCGGTCGCCATCAACTTGATTTTATCCCCCTTGCGCAGGACACCATCGATGACCCGCACCAACACGATAACGCCTTGATAAGAGTCGTACCAAGAATCGAAGGTTAAAGCCTTTAAGGGGGCATTACGGTCTCCGATGGGGGCAGGAACACGAGCAATGATCGATTCCAAAAGCTCATCCACACCCAGTCCGGATTTGGCACTGACACAAACAGCATCAGCAGTATCGATGCCGATAATCTCCTCAATCTCCTGCTTGGTCCCCTCGACATCTGCACTAGGCAGGTCAATTTTATTAAGGACCGGGATGATTTCAAGATCCTGCTCCAGAGCCATATAGACATTTGCCAGGGTCTGTGCCTCAACCCCTTGCGCCGCATCGACAACCAGCAATGCACCATCACAGGCAGACAGGGAACGACTGACTTCATAGGTAAAGTCAACATGCCCCGGGGTATCGATCAGATTCAGCAGATATTCCTTGCCATCACGCGCTTTATAAGTAATGCGAACCGCCTGGGATTTAATTGTGATCCCACGCTCCTTCTCGAGATCCATCTTATCGAGAAACTGGTCGGTCTTTTCACGGTCAGTCAAAGACCCGGTTTCATCAAGAAGGCGATCCGCCAGAGTCGATTTCCCGTGATCGATATGGGCAATAATCGAAAAATTTCTTATCATTTGTTGATTCATGCGCGCTGTATATTCAACCTGTAGGCAAGGAAAAGGATAATTAAGATCCAAATTAACCGCCAATACTAACCGCTAATTCTCCCGATTGTAAAGTAAGAAAACCTCACCTGATAGTGTGCTTTATCAAACAGGAGCAAGAGCGTCTTACGGCATCCGCATAATGAACTTTAATTCAGGTAATCGGTATCGACCGTGAGAGGATCATTGCTCGGTGTTGATGAGGAGAGGGTTTCCGCAACGACCATACCTGCGACAATCATAAATCCGCCGATCCAGGCCAGTGAGCTTAGTTGCTCATTTAATAACCAGACCGAGAAGAGCGCGGCCCAGACCGGCTCTAAGGTATATATAAGCGCGGCACGGGTCGGCGTGGTTAAACGTTGGTATTTAGTCATGGCCCAGAAGGCGTAAGCGGTCGCAAAGATTGCAGTAATCAAGAAAGCTGAAATCAGTGAAAATGGCCAGTGTCGGGGCCAGCTTATGGGCTCAAAAACAAGACTTCCAATACAGCTAAAAACGGCCATCGTCAAATTCTGAACAAAGGTCAGAGCACAGGCATTATAACCAGCGGTAAAACGATCGAGTCCGAGAATATGCAGTGCAACAAAGAGTGAACAAATCAGGACCAGCAAATCCCCGGTATTCAAAGACCAAGGGTTGTGCCAGGTCAAGAGCACCAATCCACCAAGAGCAATGGATACCCCGATTTTGGCCCCGAACGCGGCGGGCTTCTTCAGCAATGGCCCTGCTAACAATGGCACCCAAACCACGTTGAGACCAGTCAAAAAGCCGGCATTGGCCGAACTGGTACGTTCGAGTCCAAAGGTTTGAAAAAGATAGGCAGAAAGGAGCAAAGCCCCAAGCAGAATCCCTTTGAACCAACCTGCCCCGTCGAGGGTCGCAAATCCCTTACGACCCGTAAGAAATCCAAGCAACAATGCCGCAAGTGCGAAACGCACCCACAAAAAAGCCATCACCGGCAACTGCTCGATCGCTTCTTTTACAATCGGAAAGGTCGCGCCCCAGAAAAGCGTGACCGTAACCAACATGAATTCGGCAAAGTGTTGTGTTGATTTTTTAGACGGAGACATATAAAAGACCTGAGTTATTTCGTTGTGCTAATCTTCTTGTTCAGCGCCAAGAGGCTGTGATATAACGCTGTATTCGATTAGCTCAAATATTTTTTTGACAGTGAACCACGGAGCGCAAAAAGTATCATGGAAAGAGGGAAAAAGGAACCAGTTGAAGTCATCTGCCCCAGGTGCCGTTTTACCCAGATTATTACCCTGCCGGTCACCGATTTGCCAAAATGCCCGGAATGTAAAACCCGGATGCTGATTTCAGAATTACTGGATGAAGGTAAATCCTATTAACATTACCCAACCCGTCAGCCGCAGTGCGGTCATTGACAATCCATCCCTTTAATATTTACGGAGGTCCAGATGAAAAGATTCACCCTGCTACTGAGCATGTTTTTGCTACTGATGGTTGCCCTGCCCTGCACCGTTATGGCGGACACCCTGAGCGACATTCAGGATCGCGGTGTGCTGCGCGTTGGTATGGAACCGGGTTATATGCCTTTTGAAATGACCGATCAAAAAGGAACAATCATCGGCTTCGATGTCGATATGGCCAAGCGCATCGCCAAGGCGATGGGGGTTAAACTTGAGCTGGTCAGTACCGCCTGGGATGGAATTATCCCGGCCTTAATGACCAAAAAATACGACATGATCATGAGCGGTATGACCATCACCCCTCAACGAAACCTTAAAATCGCCTTTGCAAATCCCTATATTGTAGTCGGGCAGAGTATTCTGGTGCAGAAGAAATATGCCGGTGTGGTTAAGTCTTACAAAGACTTGAATAACAAAAAATATACGGTCGGCTCCAAGCTCGGCACCACCGGTGAGCAGGCAACCAAGCGCATGATCAAAAAAGCCGATTATATTTCATTTGAAACCGAGCAAGAAGGCGTAATGGATCTGGTCAACGGCAAGATCGATGCGTTTGTTTACGACCTGCCCTACATGGCGATTGCCTTTGCACAAAAGAGTGAAGGGAAACTGGTCTTCCTCGATGAACCCTTCACCTATGAGCCTCTCGGCTGGGCTATTCGTCAGGGCAACGGGGACTTTTTGAACTGGCTGAACAACTACTTAGCACAAATGAAGAATGATGGAACCTACGACAAGATCTATCAAAAGTGGTTTTTAAGCGACGCTTGGGTTAAAAAACTGCAGAAATAAAAAAAGAATGACTTAGAAGGTGACAGAGCTGGGTTAGATATCCCCCTCTGTCACCTTTTCTATGCCTGGCAGTTCTGCTGCCGATAGCTGAAAAGAGAATGACGGTGAACAGTTCATCCCCCAAAGTCTGGCCCTGGCGATTATTGACCCTGGCTATCCTTTTTGTGCTTGCAGCGTCTCTTTTTGTTGCAACAAAAAAGATCGATTATACTTGGCGTTGGAACCGGGTTCCTCAGTATTTCTTTTATCATGCAGAGAATATCAAGACCATCCCCTTTGACGGTCGAGTGGTAAACCTTACGCCTTCAGGCACCTTTACAACCGTTGAACTTGAGAGCGCAAC
>JAKIUS010000542.1 GCA_021647445.1 Geopsychrobacter sp.
CGTGGTTTCAACCTGATTAAAAAACGGCTGCCCGACGGTGAGTTTATTGCCAGTCACTGCTTCGGAAATAATTGGAAAGACCGTCCCGAGCAGAGTGGCGAAGGCCAGAGCGAGCAGGATCACGTTATTAAACAGAAAGGTGCTCTCACGCGACAGATAAGATTCCACACTGCCCGGAGTCTTGAATTCGCTGTAGCTTTCCGCCAATAGATAGAAGCCACCGATCAGAACAATCAAGATGTACGCGAGAAAGTAGCCACCCAGTCCGGTCGCACCAAAATCATGCACCGACTGCAACACGCCACTGCGCACCAGATAGGTGCCGAAGATACAGAGGATGAAGGTGAGCATGATCAGCGCCATGTTCCAGACCTTCATGATCCCGCGGCGCTCCTGAATGATTGTGGTATGGATAAAGGCGGTCGACACCAGCCAAGGGATAAAAGAGGCATTCTCAACCGGATCCCAGGCCCAGTAACCGCCCCAGCCCAGTTCAACATAGGCCCATTGGCCACCCAGGATGATGCCGATCGACAGGAATATCCAGGAGAGGACGTTCCAGACACGGGTCTTGCGAATCCAGTCCGCACCGCTGTTGCCGGTGATCATGGCGGCAATCGCATAGGCGAAGGGGACAGTAAAGCCGATGTAGCCGAAGAACAGGGCTGGCGGATGGAAAATCATCCCGGGATTCTGCAGCATCGGGTTCAGCCCATTACCATCACGTGGAATGAAATCGAGGGTATCAAACGGGCTGGTGATCGCGCTGGCCAGAAACAGGAAAAATCCCAGAGTCCCTGCCAGAACCAGATAAATATAAGGGGTGTTCCGATCATCAGGCTCGTTGCGGTTGTTATAGATCACCAGGACGATAAAGAGACTCAACACCCAGGCCCAGAAAAGCAGTGAGCCTTTTTGGCCGGCCCAGAACGCGGTAATCTTATAGAAGAGCGGCAATGCCCGGTCGGAATAGGCGGCAACGTACTCCACCTGGAAACTGTCGCTTAAGAACAGGTAGACCAGAGCAGCCGACGCCAGGGTCGTGGCCACGGCAGCGCTGATCAGTCCGCGTTTGCCCGCCTGCACCAAACGAACATTATTCCGTCTCAGACCTGCCAAGAAAAGGCCCATCGAGAGCAGCGTATAAGCCAGCGCTGCAAACTGGGACAGAGTTCCGAAAATAATCACTTGGCATCCTCCTGCTTGTTGTTTAGGTCGGATTCATATTTAGAGGGACACTTCACCAGCAGGGTTTCTGCCAGGAAGAGATTCTTCTCTCGGTTGTAGGTGCCTTCAAGCAAAGTCTCGATATCCGGCTCAAAGGCATCGGGTTTTGCCCCCTGATAGATGGCGTTAATTGTTTGTTGCGGGTCGCTCTCGTCTTTGAGTGAAAACCTCAGGACCAGTTCGCGCTGGTTGTAATCGGTGCCGCCATCAACAACCAGACCGCCAATTCGAACCGATTGATTCGCAGTGAGTTGCCGCCCGATCTCGGATGTTTTCAGTTCGGCAACGGTCATGTAATAAACACTGGTGCTTGAAAGGCCGCGAAAGATCAGGAAGCCGACTCCGAAAACCATAACTAAGATCGCGATTAATGCTTTTCTGTTCGATTTTTTCATTCGTCTTCGCTCTCGTTGCGGGTTGAATCAAAAATGTCCGCAGGGGACGCATCGAAGACTGACAATGAGCATGGGTTGTGCCAGAAACTATAAAGGGTATTTTTGAGACCGCTAATACCTTGAAATCTCATCAGAATTATTGATCAGGAAGGCTTCAGGCGGAGAAGGGAATGGGCTTTCTAATTGCGACAAAATGGGCCGGTGGCATAATTTGTCGCAGTGGATATCAGGTCATTTGCTCAGCTTGCGCTGAATTGTTTTACGGTTGATACCGAGGATCTCGGCAGCCTGAACCTTATTGCCCTCACAAAGGTTTAGAACATGCTGGATGTAGTCACTCTCGACCTCGGCGAGGGGCCTGGCGTCGCCCCAGGAGAATCGTTCGGCCGGGCGCAGATTCTGCAGAATT
>JAKIUS010000543.1 GCA_021647445.1 Geopsychrobacter sp.
CTTGGGGAGTTGATGCAACTCAACCTGGCATCGATCAAGGGCTATCTCATGCGAGAAGACTTCCAGCGGTTCTGGGACTATCAGCGCCACGACTTTGCCGGGAAGTTTCTAGATCACGGGGTAACGAGAACACTGCAAACCGACTTGGACCCGATGAAAAAGGTAGCCAAGATGCTACACAGTCACAAACCGCTGATCCTCAATTGGTTTAAGGCCAAAGGGCGACTCTCCAGCGGTACAGTTAAGGGTTTGAACCTCAAAACAAAACTCACTATGAGAAAAGCATACGGCTTTAGGACGCTAAAATGTTTACAAATCGCTCTATATCATACACTTGGCGAGTTGCCGAAACCTGAATATCTCCACATATTCTGCTGACGAACCCTATTTGAAAACATAAGTTTACATTTTATGTAGACAACTTTAACGGGACAATAGTGAAGCAAAATATTACTTTCCATCTAAGGCGCTGATCCCCGCCAGATACCCGGTCGACCAGCAGACCTGAAGATTGTACCCGCCGGTCGGACCATCAAGGTCGATCATCTCTCCGGCAAAATAGAGATTCTCAATCCGTTTTGAGCGCATGGTCCGCATATCGATATCTTTGAGCGAAACGCCTCCAGAGGTCACAATGGCTTTTTTGTAACCGTCGACGCCCCGAACCGGCAGTTCCAGATGCTTAAAGAGCCCGAGCAATTTCCGTCGTTCTTCGCGACTCACCGAGTGGCATTTTTTTTGCGGATCGATTTGTGAGAGGCGCAGAAATATGGGGATCAACGCCTTGGGCAGTAATCCAGTAAGGGAATTAGCAAAGTTGCGATTGGCATTTTCAGCAAACTCACGCTGCAGCCGACGATCGAAGGTTTCACTGTCAAGCGCCGGCTTTAAGTCAAGGGACAAACTGACCGGACCTTTTTTCAGCGCAGTACGCGTAACGGCACTGAGATCGAGGATGATCGGACCGCCGATGCCGGTGGCGGTAAAAAAGGCTTCGCCGAAACGTTCCGCCAGCAGCTTGCCGTTTTGCACCACCTGCACCCGGACATTCTTCAGGTTGAAATTACTGACCTCGGCACTCCAGTCGATATCAAGCAGGATCGGCACCAAGGCAGGCGCTGGCGGAATAAGATGATGACCGCTCTGCTCTGCCCAGCGATACCCATCGCCAGTCGAACCGGTTTCAGGATAGGAGAGACCGCCGGTCGCCACAACATAGGCGTCCGCCGCGAACTCTCCCTGTGAGGTTAGAACCGAGCGGATGACTCCTTGCTCAAGGTGAAATTTTTCGACCTTGCACAAGGTTTGCAGTTCGACCCCTGAATCGCGCAGAAAACCATCGAGCACCTTCTGAACCGAGGCGGCATCTCCCTGTGCCGGAAAGATCCGACCACCACGTTCTATTCTAAGCGGCAGGCCACGCTCTTCGAAAAAGGCGACAACCTCCTCAACCCCAAAAGCGTAAAGCGCCGTCAAAAAGGCCTTACCCGGCCGACCGATGACTTCGATAAATTTACGCGGATCCTCTTCGGAGTGGGTCAGATTACAGCGCCCCTTGCCGGTGATCAGCAACTTGGCCCCGCAACGCCGGTTCTTTTCAAGCAACAACACCCGATGCCCCTGCCGGGCCGCGAATCCGGCGGCAAAGATTCCAGCAGGACCGCCACCGACAACAATCAGATCAGACGTTTTCATCATTCTTCTTTCATCACAGCCAAAGAAACAATTAACAGCCAATTCAGGGATAGACCGACAGATTGTCTAGCAGCCTGCTGGCCATCTTCGCAAGCTTTCTCGTCGCTGGCGAGGATAAAAAGCTGTAACCAACAAGACAGATTATCAGCACTGAGGGCCTGCAGCATGACACAAAGCAAAAATTCCTTGATTGAGTACGACTTGAGACCAAGACATTCAGCTTTAAACCGGGTATCATCATCCATGTCCGTGAGCGTCTAGCGAGCTACTCTTGCCAGCCGCTGTCGCCCCTGTTATTAGGCCACAAAAGAGAGTTCAGCACAATTTCCGCCACAA
>JAKIUS010000029.1 GCA_021647445.1 Geopsychrobacter sp.
GTAGGGTAAATAACGCAGTGGATGAGCACGTAAAGGCTCACCCGAAGGGCGTTCATTCAACTGTCCAGCCTTGCGTTGCCGAAGTTTGACAGGAACTATCCTGACTGCACTTCGACGCCTTATTCTGAACAGTTGACTGAACGCTGAAACTGATGCTTTAGGGAAGATGATATACACGATAGATATATCTGGGTCTGTAGCTCAGTTGGTTAGAGCGCACCCCTGATAAGGGTGAGGTCGGTGGTTCGAATCCACCCAGACCCACCATTTATTGTCCTGCTTGAATTATTTAGTCCGCTCACGTGCACTAGCACGCGTCGCGAACAAAATAATCCAACCAGAACAATAAATCCTGGTTTCCTACATGAGTTTGTCATGATGGCCTGGGAGATATCAGAAGCAGACCTAACGGGAAAAACGGCAAGCCAAAATGGCCAAACCAGAACAACAAACCCCACCCCCCACCTACATGACCCCCGGCTGCGCAGCCAGATTGCGCGCCGAGCTCAAAGAGATTCTCTATAAGCTGCGGCCTGAAATGGTTAAAACCGCCGCCTGGGCGGCGAGCAACGGCGACCGTTCAGAGAACGCCGATTATCACTATGCCAAGCGTAAGATGCGCCAATTCGATGGCCGCATCCGCTTTCTGACCCAACGCCTTGAAGCCGCGATCATCGTTGATCCTGTCGAACAACAGAAGATCGCCAATGGCCGGGTACTTTTCGGTTGTACGGTGAGGGTCGAGAATCAAGAGGGGGAAGAAAAAACCTACAGTATCGTCGGGACCGACGAATATGACCCGGCTCGTGGCTATGTCAGTTGGACCTCCCCCATCGGACGCGCCCTGCTCGGTTCAAAAGAGGGGGAGAGTATCTCGTTCAAAACCCCGGGCGGGATCTCGGAACTGGAAATTATCGAGGTTGAGTACAAAGCCCTCGATTAGAGACCATGCGTTGAATTAAACCCCATGACCACGTCCGAGCATTTCAGCCGCATCCATCACCACCATAAAAGCATCAGCATCAGCCTGACGGATAATATCGCGCAACAGGCCGATGCGCCGCGCCTCAACCGTCACAAAAATAAGGGTCTTCTCTTCGTCGCGATAAAGACCTGTCCCACGCAAGATCGTACCCTGCCGACCTAAATACTCTGCGATCTGACGACTCAATTCATCCGGCCGCGAGGTCGCAATATGCACCACCTTCTCGGTCAGAGCCCCGGTCAAAATCGTGTCGATACATTTGGACGTGACATAGATACTGATCAGACTCCAGAGCGCCGGTTCGATACTGCGAAACACCAGCGCGCTGGCCAGCACGATACACAGATCAACAGCAAAGATCACCTGTCCCGGTTTAATATGACTGCGACTGGCCACGATACGCGCAATAATCGTTGAGCCACCAGCGGAGGCGTTGCCACGCAGAATCAAACCTACCCCTAGACCGACCACGATCCCCCCATAAAGCGTCGCCAGCAGGGTATTACTGCTCACTGCCTGCAGATGCAGCACTTCTCTGAACAGGTCAATCATTCCCGCCGTCAGCAGAATCGCCAGCACCGTGCGCAGGGCAAAAGCACGACCTAATATCTTCCACCCCACCAGCAGTAACGGCAGATTGATCGCCATCATCAAACCACCAATCGGCAACTCAAACAAAAAGTGCAACAGAATCGCCATGCCCGGCGTGCCACCCGTCGCAATTCGGTTCGGAGCCAGAAACAGCACCACGCCGAGAGCCAGCAACACCGACCCCAGAAAAATAAAACATGCGTTGCGAAATTCACGCTGTAGTGGACTTGTCATCTATCTTTCTCCAAACGACCTGAGCAATCGAACATTCTGCGTATCGGTATTCAGTAAAAAACGCCAGACAGTAGCACACAAAAAAGGTCCAAAATGTTTCAAAAAATAGAAACCTGTAGAAAATTCTTCTTCATCCAGGAGGGAATAGCAGCTTATGTGTTGCCCGAACCAGAAAAAGAGTCTAATATATTTCTTATACATTAAAAAGCAACACAGGGGCCTACAATGACAGATTCTCTACTTCAGCAACTCAAAAAAAGGCGACTAGCACTAGGACTGAAACAGAAAGACATGATAATGCGCATCGGCGTATCCCGTCAGCAATACCAACGCCTAGAGTCCAAGGGGAATCCACGTCTCGACACCCTGGAGTTAATTGCCACGGGCCTGAACAGCAAACTGATGCTCATCCCTAAAGAAAAGCTGAATGCCGTAGTCGCTCTGCTCGAAAGTGCCGAGCCGGATCTAGCGTCAGGACAACCGATGAACCACAAAAAGAAAAGTCTGTCTGACAACCCATGGCAAAACATCCTTGAGGATGATCAATGAGCAGTAACGACACAGAGGAAATCAACATACTCAGACTGACTTTGCACGGAAGACTGGTTGGCTACCTGGCCGGTTTTCATGACGGTCGAAATGCATTGAACTTTGCCGATGAATTTAAATCAGACGCCGATCGTCCGACCTTTAGCCTCATTACCCACCCCAGATTCCCATACTCAGAAAAACTGTTGGCAGAGCCTTGGTCGCGCCATCAAAAACTACACCCCATACTATCCAATCTGCTGCCTGAGGGAGCATTGAGAGAGCTGCTCGCCCAAGGTCTCAAGGTGCATATCGATAATGAGTTTCATCTGCTCGCGTATTTAGGGAAAGATTTGCCCGGCGCTTTGGTCGCCGAACCTATGGAGCCAGAGGAAGTTCCTGCGGGCCTGTTATCTGCTCACGACAAAGCCAAAGTTGTTCCATTTGAAAAGATCACCCATGAAAACAAATTTTCTCTGGCCGGCGTCCAGATGAAGTTTTCCATGAAGCAACAGGATGGTCGCTACAACCTGCCCAAAGGGGATGCCCTTGGCGATTGGATCATAAAAACACCGTCAACCAAACACAAAGATGTGCCGCTCAATGAATTCACGGCGATGACATTGGCATCCATGGCAGGCGTTGATGTGCCCGAAATAAAGTTGGTGGAACTGGGCCAACTCGACAACCTGCCGCAAATCAATTTACCGAATGAAAAACTGGCGTTTGCGATTAAACGCTTCGACCGCAATGATGATCAGCGGATTCACATGGAAGACTTTGCGCAAGTATTGGTGAAGTACCCACATGAAAAATACAAAACCGCAAGCTATGAACAAATAGGCAAAATCCTTTATAACTTCTCCGGTGATGGCCTGGCCGATACGCAACAGTTCGCCAGACGACTGCTGGTGAATATTTTGCTGGCCAACGGCGATGCACATCTGAAAAACTGGAGTTTGCTCTATTCCGACAAGATCACACCACGACTTTCCCCAGCCTACGACATCGTCACTACGCGCATTTATATTGATAACGAAAGGCAATACGCACTTAACCTGGGAAAGACAAAGGAATGGTATGACGTCACGTATGCAAACTTTGAGTTGTGGTCCAGGCGAGCTGGAGTACCATGGCGCGCGATCAAACCGCATCTCGATGACACCATGGAAAAAGCGCGAAGTTTATGGCCAGAGGGAATAAAAGATCTGCCCATGAATGATGAGCACAAGAACGAACTCCTGGCCCATTGGGCTAAGCTGCAAAAAGATTTTCGGATTTAATAAGATCTTAGACGCAAACTAAAGCCTCAATTACACCGATTAATCAAATTCACAATCACCTTAACAATCGTATCCTTCTCTTCCGGTTTGCTCTCAGCGATCAGCAGGGTCAGGGCGACCAGGGCGTTGTCGGCCAGACGCTTGCTGCCGTCTTCGCGGTAGAGGATGCGGTTGACGTTGAGGAAGTAGATAAAGATAGCAGCAGCGATCCGTTTGTTGCCGTCGCTGAAGGCGTGGTTTTTAACGATGAAGTAGAGTAGATTGGCGGCTTTTTCTTCGGCACTGGGGTAGAGATCTTTACCGTCGAAGGTCTGGTAGATGGTGCCGAGGGCGCTTTTGAACCCTTGGTCTTTTTCGATACCGAACAGGCCGTCGAAATCGCTTTTCAATGATTGAACGATACGGCTGGCGCTTTCGTAGTCGAGGATAAAATCTGCGCTAGCGCTGGTCTCCTCAATGGCCAGAGTGCCGTGATCGTAACGGTCAAGCAGGTTGAGAGCGTAAGCGTAATCGGTGATGACCTGCAACACCTCTTTGCCGGTATCATCAACCATTTCCTGATTGGAAAGAGTTCGACTCAGTAACTCCATTGCCCGCTGCATTTCTGCCAGTTTTTCGGCCTGCTCAGTCAGGCGTTGCTGGTTGATGGTGTAACCCTGCACCAGATGGTCACGCAATACTCTGGTCGCCCATTGGCGAAACTGAACACCACGCTTCGATTTAACCCGGTAGCCGACGGAGATAATGACGTCAAGATTATAAAATTGGGTCTGGTAGGTTTTGCCGTCCGGAGCAGTATGTGCATATTTTGCACGTACTGAATCTTCCTCCAGTTCACCTTCTTTAAAAACATTACGAAGGTGCTTGGTAATAACAGAACGCTCCCGGCCGAACAATTCGGCCATCTGCGCTTGGTTCAGCCAAACAGACTCCTGCTCCAAGCGCACATCAAGAGATGCTTCACCGTCAGCGGATTGATAAATGACGACCTTGTCGGTCATGGTCAAAAACTCCCTCATTTATGAGTTGTTGCATTTTCTACACGAACTCGTCTGCTGCAATTATTTGAATCACCGAGTATTCCTTGGCAGTTGCCTCAACCAACCATTGTCAGCAATTGGCCATCAGACTCTGCACCAACCGATAAACCGTTGTCCCGGTTGTGCGGGGCCAATCGGCACAGGGCGGCGTATCCCGACGGCTGGCACGCTCTACTGCCTCGGGTACCCCGCCAGCGAACTGCTTCACATCAGCAGCCGCGGCACACCACCAAGCCGGCCTTGCAGGTAGCTCTTGCGGATATCCTTGTCGTTGCGAACATCCCTGTACTCGCTGAAAGAAAGGAGCGAAGAGCCACCCTCTTGGTCACGTTCTGCGATCCACATCTCGTCCCGACGCAAAAGATCCTGATCCATCAGCAGCACGTCATGGGTGGTCAGCAGAAGCTGGGAACGGTTTTCGGGGGAACAGGCCTCCAGATAGCCCTGAAGCAACTGTCGGGTCAACAGGGTATGCAGACTGCGATCAACCTCGTCGATCACATAGACTTTCGCCGAACTCTTTGCGGAAACTTCAAGAAACGCCGGCAACAGGTCGATAACGCGCTGCGTTCCGTCAGACTCCTGCGCCATTTCAAACTTGACCAGCTCCCCACCAGAATTCTGGTGATAGGTCACAAGTTTTTTGGCAACAATCTCACCATCCTTGCGGGTAAAAACAAACCGCTCATGGTCCGGAGACATGATCCGCAGTCTTTGCCCTTCTTTCAACTCTGAACGCAATTGACTTCTCAACGACTCCGGCAGTGGCAGGCTGTCAAAGCTGGTTTCCTCTCCAACCAGCTCGGCAACCCCGGTATCAAGCAACTCCAGGGATTTTTTCATCGTGCTGTAGAGCGGACTATCTTCCTGCAGAAACTGCTCAAAAGGCTCAAAGCGGGAGTCCGGGGCCACCAGCACCAGTTTATCCTTGAACCAGTCATAAACCGGCTTGAAGGTTTCGACTTTTTGCTGCACCGCATTGGTCAAAAAGAGCTGGTTTTCACGGGTGCCCTTGAAGGCGAAATGAAGGAACTGGTCCTTATTCAGGGCAGGATCAAAATGGATTTCATCCAGATTTCGGACGAACAACTCTTTTTCGGTGGTTGGGCGCACCTCAACCAGTCGCTCTTCAACGATCCGCTCATGGTTGACGGCAAAACCGTATTCATAAATGCTGTCACCCACCAGCAATTCAAAACTGAAGCGCGTTGCCTTATGTCCCGATTCACTATCCAGCCGAAAGGTCTCAACCGGTATCAACTCATCCGGTCTGGTCCCGCGCACAATCAGGTTGCGAGCAAAGTTGAGTGCAGCAAAAAAGTTGGTTTTACCCGAGGCATTACCGCCGTAGATCGCCGCGACCGGTAGCAACCGCAGCTTGTAACGCTCGACACGCGCCAGCCGTTCCCCATGCTGCTTCTCGCGACTGGCCACCATGCTGAAGGTGGCGGGTTTACGAAACGACCGCCAATTTTCGAGGGTGAAATTGATCAACATATCTTGTCTCCTTGAGAGATATTTTCTCTTGACAAGACCAGAATAGCATAGAATGGAAATATATTCACAAATTTAAGAGATTTCTTCTCTCACGCATGGAAGTATTCGTTTGATTCAAGTACCCAGCTGCACCAAAACAGATTGACACTTATTTTTTCCGTTTCGACGTTTGCGACAGAGCCGATCCGGCAGCAGATTTCGAAGACTTACTGGTTCGCCCATCACGCAGGGTTTTCGAAGCGGCACTCGCCGCCTTGGTGCTCGTCTGTTTTTTCGGTGCCTTGGTTTGGCTCAATGCACTGCCAGCCGCTTTTTTTGATGTTGTCCCCGTGCTTGTTGATCGCAGGGTTTTGGATGCGCTACTGGCGGCTTTGAGTCTGGTTACTTTACGGTTCTTAGTCATTGCTTCCCCCTATTTCAGCAATTTGTTCAAATCGAAAAATATCTTTTCAAACCGTTCGATAACTTCATCAGTAATCTGTTTTTCAAGCTCACCAAAATGCTCAGATAAATAACGTGCTGGGCGGTAGTGGTTAAAACTCTTACCACCAAAAGATGGTTTCAACGCTACGAGTACTCTTTTTACGTTAGGCTTAAGTTCTGCGAAGGTAATCTCTTTTTCAAACTCCTTATTCACCAGTTCGAGATAAAAATCCCGGTCAAAGAGGTCTTCTAAATCGGCCTCATCTGCATCTACATATTGCGCAAAGTTCAACAGACTTTTCTGACGCAGGATTTTTTGTTTTACCAACTGCTGAGCAACAGAATCAGTATGAGGGTCGTAGTCCATCAGGGTGGCAATGTTCATCCGTTTCTGACTGCCGAGCAAAGAGACAAAAATAGGTATTTTCCCCGCACCTCCTGCCGGGGTAATCGTCCATTTCTCGGAAAGAGACGTCTTCCCCTTCTGCTCAAGCAAAGCAGACATAGTTTTCAGGTAGATAAGGTCGGAGGGTCCTTCAACGACAAGTGTGTTTGGTCCGATGAAAAGAGTTTGATGGATTTCGTACCCCAATGCACCTTGTAGAGGAAACAGTGTGTCGTCGTTCACAGTCAGAACATCTCGAGTCACCTTCGTCCCCTCATCTTCAGAAACAATGGTGGCGTCCGTCTCCATCCCGTTATCTTGAACAAGGCGAACCCTCTCGAAATGTGAAGAATCAACCAGGAATGGTGAATGCGTCGTATAGATGACCTGATGACCGGGGCGGAGTTCTTTTTCAAAGTAATCGAGGAGATCAGCCTGAGCTTTGGCGTGAAGAGAAAGCCCTGGTTCATCAAGCAAAAGGATCAAAGGGGCATCGTATTCTTCATTCCGCTGGCCAAAGTAGGCCAGGAATGAAAAGAACCACACGAACCCACGAGACCTGCGGCCCATTGGAGTGGTCGCCAGATGTTTGGTGTCATAGATTTCTGCCCAGAGATTGATCCCAGTCTGCATGCCTTCGGGGTCTTCTGGCTTTGCGTCGCGCACATCGAAACGGATTTGGAGATGATTGTTTTGCGACCAGTATTTAAGCAGGTTTTTCGTTAAACGGTTTCCTGCCCCCTCAAGTTTGTTTTTTAAATCCTGGGTATTTGTGGCAGTCAGAGCCCTATCAAGATCAATGCGTGCATGCTTCAGCAGACCGAGAAGAGGACGATCTGCATCCCTAAGCGTTTCGCCGTCTCTTCTGTTTTTCAACGCGTTGAGATTCTCCTGTCCGCGCATCTGGTAGTATTCATCAAAATATAGAAATTTCGGGACACATGGCTTCACATACTGTTGATAAATAAATTTGCGTACACCACCAGCATTTTCTACTTCAGCTACCGCTTGCTTTAGCTGAACAACTGCTTCCTGCTTACCCTCTTCTTCCGCAGTCACAACAAATGCACTCAGATCATCAAGGGATTTACACTGATGTGTTTCTGTGGTGGTGTCTTGGGGCAGATGTGTTTCGATGAGGTGTAATACAACTTTTTCTTCTGAAACCTCTATGCTGGGGTACAAGTTATTGTCGTAGCCTTTGGTCAGCTCAAGTTCACAAGAGGTAAAAATTTCTACGGGATAATCCTCTGACATTGCTTCAAGATCGGCGTCCTCCAACTCGAAATGAGCACGGATCACGATAGCCGGATCACGTTTCCCCTGCTCTACATCGTACTCATAATCGTCGACATCGGCCCTGGGATAGTCATCGGTGGGATTAAATTCGCCGTCTTCTGGATTGATGGGATTTAGGCGATAGAGTGCATGCAACAAAGCTGTCTTGCCTGACTCGTTCTTTCCCACAAGGCAGGTTACGTCATCCGCATCGATGAGGCCCGAATCTCTGACTGAACGAAAATTCGTCACTTGAAATGACTTGAGTTTCATTTTTCCCTCCTCCTAAATATTGATTATTGCATCAGCCTGGTAGATCGCATACTCGTTTTTATCTGATTTATTTTGAGATATAGGCTTCATAGCTCCCCTCGGAAGGCGCGTTGAACGAGGGAGTTGAAATTATCTTCAGCCAATAAAAGAGCATTGTCGTGTCGAGCCTTGTTACATTCAAGGCTTCCTTTAACCTCTTCAAATTTTGCTTGTGTACCTTCGTCTGGAACTTGAAATTTGAGTTCGTTCAAAATCCCCAGAGTGAGGTATTTTGTATTTGTACCTTTTGACAAGCGCTTCATGTCCTTGAGTTTCATTTCAAGTGCGTACTGCATATATCGAATCGACAAATTATCTCTCGCCATCGTGATGACGTATGTTCTTTGGTAGGCATTAAATTTGCCCTTATAGTATTTAACCGAATAATCAGCAGAAGCGTTATTTCCGGCCAAAAGTAAGGCCTCACAGTCAAACGCAAATGTATCAATCTCAAAATTTTCACGTGAACAGGTAAAAAATGGGTGTTTTCCACCGGGTACGGCTGCATTCGAGTCAAGCTTTCCCGTTGTAAAGTTGACGAGACTTTGCAAAGGTCGCACCTCCTACCCCTTCGGATTCAAAACCGGGTCGCCGAACATGTCGAGGAAGACGGAGCGGAGGAATTCTTCGGTCAGACCGATGGCTTGCTGCCGTTTGCGGCGGATGGCGTCGGCCTTGTCGAGGATGGCGGCGATGCGGCGCTGTTCGGGGAGTGAGGGGAGAGGGATTTTAAGATCCCTTACAACATCAAGTGTTATTCCCTTAACAGTTGCACCTTTGCCAGACTTCTCTAGAAAAGATGCTTTCGAATTCAAGAAGTGAAGAAGATAACGAGCATCGACCTTCCCGTTACATTTTAAGGCTTTCAAATCCTGATTAATGGACATATCAACGGTGTTAACTGCTGCCTTACCCAAGGCCATGCGCGTAGCAATAATTATGTTACCAGCGGGGATGATGTTGGCTGCACTGTTATTGACACCCTCAAGAGAAACATGCTCCTGGGTTTCAGAGAGAGTTACACCTTTTAAGTCTTTTACCGTAGCCCAAGGAATCTGGCCATCCCAATATTTGGCGATACTGCGGCTCGGAGTGCCACCACCCTTGATATCAACGACTTCGCCAAGAGGCACGAGGCTGAACATAGTCATC
>JAKIUS010000030.1 GCA_021647445.1 Geopsychrobacter sp.
CTGAAGTTCGCACCGAAAGTTGCGTGACCAAAATTGAGGCAAAGCAGGGCGGGTTTCTGTTGCATCTCGACGATGCAACGCAAGTCGAAGCTGAAATGGTTGTCAGTGCAGCACCAGCTCACTCTTTGTCCGGCATGGTAGAAGAGCTCGATGGAGAAGCGGCGGAACTATTAAAGCAGATCCCTTACGCGTCGATGAATGTCGTCTGTTTCGGCTATCAGCGTGATAAGATTGCCCGGGATCTGGCCGGTTTCGGTTATCTGATCGCCAAGGGCGAAAAGCGCAACACTTTAGGCACTTTGTGGGATTCGAGTATCTTCCCCAATCGCGCGCCGCGTGGACAGGTATTGTTGCGTTCGATGTTTGGGGGCGCGACCAACCCGCAGGCGATCGATTTAAGTGAAGATGAAGTTCGGCACAAAACCATGGTCGATCTTAAGAAGATCATGGGAATAGAAGCCGATCCCGATTTTGTTAAGATATTTCGTCATCAACAGGCGATCCCGCAGTATGTTCCCGGGCACGGGGAGCGGTTGGCTGCCTTGAATGAACGAATCGACAAGGTTCCGGGTCTCTTTTTGACCGGTAACGCTTTTTTCGGCGTCGGAATCAACGATTGTGTCAACGCATCGAATCTAATGGCTGAAAAGGTCATTGCGGCCATACAAAAGAGGGCTGAGGTCTGAGGTTGGATTAGTCGCACTCTTCTCCATAGAGGCGGGCGTAGTCGGTGGCGATCATTTCGTAATGAATTAAAGTCGATTCCGCATTTTTCTCGATCACCGCCCGCGCCTCGGTGTTTTTGAGCTTCGTGGCCATTTTACGCAGATTTCCTTCGACCTCCTTCTCGAGTTTCATCGCCAGTTGTAAGGCCTGACGTTCATTGAGTCGGGCAATCAGACCGATGTCGATGGATTGAGTCAGTTGCGGGCTCACTTCTGCTTGTTTCAGCAACTCATCAAACACGGGCAGATCGTCGCCTGGATAGATCTGGTAAAAACTACGTGCGTGCTCACGCTCTTCATCTGCGAGCAGGTTGAAATTGAAGATCGCGCCTTCGTCCTGCATCGCTTCTGTCGCCTTCAGGTAGTAATTCATGGCATCCAGTTCGACCTGGATCATCTTTCGGACGGCGGTTTTTAGCTCAGTTTGTGGCATTCCCTTGCTCCTCGACTTCCGCAGACTCTTGGGCTGCGATGGCCTCTTCGATAATCTTTTCTGCACTGATTTGTAGTGGTGAGTAGTCTAGAAAACGTAACCCACCTGTCTGGCTATTCTCAACCACAGATATGGGTCCGGTATGTTCGTAGTTGATCTCCTCGAAAGTTTCACCGAGCGAGATGGCAACCCCCTCCTTTAAGCTGCCAAGAATATTGATTTTGGCATTTGCGCTTGGATGTTCGTCGGCTTTAAAACTTTCAAGTTCGGCATCGACCCGCACTTTTTCGTTCTCCAGGTTCGCTTTACGTTGATTCAGCAGGCTGGCGCGGAGTTCAATCGCTTCCTGAAGGGCCTTACGCAGATTCTTGCGTTTGTTTAAGGGGCCGATGGCGGCAGTGATGCGCTGGATTTGTTGGTTGAAGCTGCGTTGTTGGTAGCGCAGGATGCTTAAGCGGTCCGCTTCGGGGAAGTAGACTCCTGCCCTTAATCGGGTCTTGGTCCCTGAGATGGATCCGAGATGTTTGGCCTCAATCCCATCTAAGGCGACCGCTTCGCCGCCCGATATCGCCCCCCGTTCTACCAGGATGGCGCGTGTCGACTTGACACTACTGTTGCGGATTTCATGGGAGACTTCGACATTACCCCAACATTCGACCTGGACCTGATTTAAGTATTTGGTGCGCAGGTCGCCGCGGCAACGGATCAGGCCCCGGCCGAGACCGGCCATACTGCCGATTTCAATCGGTCCGCCAGATTCAAGGCGGCAGGCACCGACAGCACCGCTCACGCGAATTCCCTTACTGGATCGAATATTGAAATCATCCAGCACATCGCCTTTGATTTCGACGACTCCGTTGAAATCGATGTTGCCGACACTTAAGTCAACGTCGCCCTTAACGACAAATTCCTCGGCAACCGAAAGGGTATGACCATCGAAGACGACGCGGCCGCCACAGGTTGAAAATGCCTGGCTTCTATCTTCATTTAGTTTGACCCCGTCGCCAGCGACCAACTCAAGGGGGGTACCAGAGATCGCCTTGATCTTCTCGCCATGAACCGTTCGGCCGGGCTCGCCGATGGCGGGATGATGGATAATGCCGATCTTATGATTATCTTCTACATTGGTAAAGGTGTTGAGTGTGCGCAGGTCTACGTTGCCCTGTTCATCTTCCTGGAAATCTGCACCGTCGGTGCCGGTTTTGACGGTCAATTCCAGCCAGCCATCCTTGCCCGGAACTGGGGGAGTTCCTTTGGCGAGTGGGATATCTTCCTGGTTGATACCCATCGCGGCCTTGCTGCAGAACTTGGCGACCTCCTCAAGGTCGACACCCTCTTTAACGTTGTGCGCTAACATGAGTTCGATCAATTCGGAGGGGGCAATGGTGTTCTCCGCATCGAAAACGCTGATAAAGGCAAAGAGCTGCAGCTGGTCTTCCTTCATTTGCAGGCGCAGGACGTAGGCAGGGCTTTTCTTCTCTGCCAGAATCTTGACACCAATTTCGACGTGCTGATTTTGAGCGTCTGCAGGCGCAACCATTGGGTTTCCAGGGTTTGGGTTGGGAAAAATATCTTCGCTGCCGAATAGCATAGCAGGGATTATGCCATGTGCCGATTGCTCCGATTCTCGTGGGCTCGGACTAGATCATGTCGAGTTTTTGGCACTGATGGAGTTTTCTGGTGGACTTGGAGAGGGTCTGCTTGACGATCTGACCTGCTGCTGGGTATGCTTCGAGTCCGTGAGGAGTGAGGGGGGAGAAGTGAGGAGTGAGGAACCAAATGACTGAAACCCGTGAAAAATTCGAAAAAGATCTTGCCGAGGTTGATTGGAAGTCCCTGCGCATACATACCCAGCGTGATTCTTTGATTCTGGTCGATGCTCAACTTGATCTGGTTGATGTTGCTTGCCGGGTCGCTGTCGATGACACGCGGGAGATCGGTGCCTGGATAGAGAAGCAACTGCTGTGTAAGCCGACCGCCGCACAGCTGAGTTGCTGGGAGACGCAACTCGATAAACCATTTAAAATGTTGATTGCTGCTCCCTATATTTTACTGCAGGCGGTTTTGAATGCTTGATCAATTTGTCGCGACCCTTGCCAGCTATCGGCATGAGGCCGTCTTCAACCCCTGGGGTGAGAGCGATGTTCAGCATGATATTGATGAGCGGGGAGTGCAGATCCGTCGTCAGCACTTGACGTCCTATCTTGAGGAGCGTCTCGGTTCGGCATCTATCCTGCTGGTGGCTGAGGCGATCGGCTACCAAGGCGGTCATTTTAGTGGTATTCCCATGACCAGCGAACGCCTGCTGCTGGGTGGTTTGCGGCATAAAGAGATCGTCCCTGAGGATGTTTTTCGACAGAGGCCACAGCGTACCAGTGTGCCTGCGATCAAGCCGGAAGGTTTTACCGAACCGACCGCCACCATTGTCTGGGGCTTCTTCAGGCGCGCTGGGATCGATCCCCGGTCGGTGGTGCTGTGGAATGCCTTCCCCTGGCATCCTTATCATCCGCAACGGGGATTACTGAGCAACCGAACACCGACCGATGAAGAGTTGGCAGCAGGTCATAAGATCTTGCGTCAGTTACTCGCGATGGGGCAGTTTTCAACCCTGGTCGCTGTCGGGCGCAAGTCGGCAGTTCAACTTGCTAAATTGGGACTCGATGCCGTTGAAGTGCGGCATCCGGCCAATGGTGGTGCCGGTAAATTTCGCGAACAAATGAGTTTTATGGTGGAGGGATTATGACCTGGTGGCCCGAGTTTTTGACGATTGTACTGGTTCATCTGCTCGCTGTAGCGAGTCCCGGGCCCGATTTTGCGATGATTTTGCGTCAAAGTATTGTCAGTGGCAGAAGGACGGCGATCTTTACCAGTATCGGTATCGGGAGCGGTATTCTGGTCCATGTCTCTTATTGTCTGCTTGGACTCGGTCTGGTGATCTCTCGCTCGCTCTTTCTTTTCAATCTGGCCAAGCTGGTTGGCGCGGTCTATTTGATCTATATCGGCTGGCATTCATTGCGAGCCCAGCCTGTCGATTCCCCGGTTGATGGAACCATCAGCGCAAAACATACCCCCTCTGCTGGTCAGGCGTTGCGCATCGGTTTTTTGACCAACCTGCTTAATCCCAAGGTAACCCTCTTCTTTTTGTCGCTCTTCTCCCTGGTTATAAAGCCGCAGACCCCGCTCTGGGTGCAGCTCGGTTATGGTGTTTATATGGCATTGGCCACCGCGCTCTGGTTCAGTGTTCTGTCGCTGTTCTTAACTCGGCCCGGGGTACGCAGTTTTTTTCGGCGTTTTGGTCATTGGGCCGAACGGGTCATGGGAGCGGTCCTGATCGCTCTTGGGATCAGACTCGCTTTTATCAGCCGCTGATCGAACCAGCATAATTTGTCTCTGTAAATCATTATCTCCCCCCTCAATTAAAACTTATAATCCTCTTTCTTAAATAACTGTAAAACAGTAGGGTTTCGAGCTGTGCAAACAATATTAGAATAGTTGACATTGTTTGCAGAACGGCGTTATTTAATTGGTCCGTTGTCGAGATGTCTCTATTAATTATTTGTGAGCTTTTCCTATGAAGATCAATCTTTCTGCCCTCGGTCTCTGTTGTATGTTGTTGTGTGTCCAGCCGCTTTATGCGCAACAGATCGCTGATGGGCGTGTGTTCATGGTTGCCAGTTATGAGCAACAGCAAGTCTGTAGCGCCCCGCAGGAGCAGGGGGTAATGAAGGGCTTGGTCAGGGAGGGCTGGTTCGAAGGTGAAAATCTGCATGTAAAACGCTTTTATATGGACACCAAGCGAAAATATACCTCGCCAGAAGCGATGCAACATCGGGGGGAGATAGCGCTGGCGTTGATTCGCAGTTTTAAGCCGGACGTTGTGGTTACCCTTGATGATAATGCCTTTCGAGAAGTTGGGTTGAAGTTGGCGGGGAGCGATATACCGGTTGTTTTTTCGGGAATGAATGGTCAGCCTGAATCCTACAATCTTAAAAAGAAGTTTATGGTGTCGCGTCAGCAACCGGGCGGTAATATCAGCGGTGTCTATGAAAAGCTGTACGTGGTGCGCTCGCTGAAGGTCATTGCGGCGGCGCTTCCCAAGGTCAAACCCATCAAGGCGGTTGGCATTACAGATTATAGCCCCACCGGAAATGCCATTACCCGGCAACTCGAACTTGAATTGCGTGACAAGCCTGCAGAAATCGGTTGGGAGATGCGCCGTGCGCATGATTGGCAGGAGTATCGGCAGATTATCGCAGAGCTCAATCGCGATCCGAAGGTTTCGATCATCTACCCTATAGCCCTGAGTCTCAAGAGTTCCGATGGCCGCGCTAAAACTGCACCAGAAATCTTCAAGTGGACGACAGAGCATAATCTCAAACCTGAAATGCCGGTCAATTACTTTTTTGCCAAACTTGGTCTTTTTGGCGGGGCCGCCGTTGATTTTCAAGCGATGGGTCGGGTCGCCGGGTCTTATGCGGGGAAAATTCTTGCCGGCGCCTCAGTAGGAGAGTTGCCCATAGTGGATGCGCCTGATTATGCCATTGTGTTCAATGTCACTAGAGCCAGATCATTAAATATTGAGATTCCCTCTTCGTTATTGACGGCTGCTGATCACGTTTACCGGTAATGTTTCTCTGGAGGGGCAATCTGGGCTCAAACGCTCAAATTTTCGTTTCGGTTCGGCAAGCCTGACAGACTGCTGGGAAATTACTGGGTAAATGAAAGAAAATCTCAAGGTACAACATTTCTGTTCGACTTTCGAAACGACCGATATGGGAACGGAGTGTCGGCTTCACCTGCCGTTTGAGTCAAAGCGAGAAGAATCGCAAAATCTGCGCCTGACCGGACTCAGCTTTCGTCATCGACTGACATTATTGGTTTTAGCCTCAATTCTGGTGCCGGTCATCCTTGCTAGTCTCCTTGCCTTTATTTCTTTCGATCAACAGCTTAAAACCAAACTAGCGAGTCAACTGACTGCGGAACAGAAAATTTTTTCGCTACAGCTCGATCACCGTCATGACGATTTGATAAAGGGGTTGGCGCGAGTTGTCGCCGATAATACCCTGCAGGTGACCTTAGCTCTCGGTATCGACGCACAGTTAGGACATTATCTGCAACAGCAGATGGCGCCTCTGGGTTTTTCGGGACTCGGTATCGTTGACCTTGGTTCTCAACTGATTGCCCGGCAGGGACAAGTTCCGGAAGTCTGTCTTGTCTCTGCGGATCCCCTGATGATCGACCGAGCTCGGGGCGAACTCTGTATGCGGGCTCCAATTTTTAAAAATGGCAGCCAGATTGGCACGGCGATAGCGAGTATCTCCATCGGCGGTGAAGAGTTTTTAAGACAGCTTAAGGCCGATTTGAAGAGTCATCTTTTCTTGCTGATTGACGGTAATCCCGTTTTATCAGAATTCACTTCTGCTCTTCCTTTAGGGGATATCATGGCATTGCGTGAAGGAGAGTTAAGCGAAGTCAAGATCGGTGGTGAAAATTATATTGCCCAGATCGGTTCGCGAGAATATTGCGGTCGCTCCGCACTTCTCGGGACCCTGGTTCTTAAAAGCAGGGAATATACCAGCTATTGGAATGTCGCCGCAAAGATCACCGGCGTTTTGTTGCTGGTTGTTCTGTTGTTGGTCATTGTCATGCGCAAATTTGTTGCGGGCCTGTTGCGGCCGATTTCTCGGTTGACGGACGCCGCTCGCCAGGTCGAACAGGGCGATGCGCAACTCTTTCAGTTGGATTGCCGGCGGACTGATGAATTGGGGGTGCTCAATCGAGCATTTGTCAAAATGGCGACCAGTCAACAGCGTTATGCCGAGCAACTCGAAAAAAAGGTTGCGGAACGTACCGTGGCGTTAACGCAACTCAATCGTGCCCTTGAAGAGGATATTAAGGCGCGGGAGGAGGCTGAATACGCCAAAGAACGGTTGGAACAGCAGTTATTTCAAACGCAAAAGATGGACGCGATCGGAACCATGGCCGGTGGTATTGCTCATGATATCAACAATACCCTCGTGCCGATTTTTGCCTACACCGAAATGGTGATGCGAAAAATCCCGGAAGAGGATAAGAACTACGGCCGCCTGACCAAGGTCCGGCTGGCGGCCAACCGGTGCCGCGATCTGGTGAGTCAGATTCTGATGTTCAGCCGTCAGGGGGCGACCGATAAGAGCGTCTTGCAGCCGCACCTTGTCATACAGGAGACGGCTAAGTTGTTAAGGGCGTCAACCCCGTCGACCGTCAATATTATTGTTGAAATCGATGAAAACTGCGGCCATATCCTGGCCAATGAATCGCAGATACATCAAATCATTTTAAACCTGTGTACAAATGCGGTGCAGGCCATGAACCAGCAGGGCACCCTGGAGATCCGTTTGCAGAAGATCGAGCGGAGCTCCGCACAAACCCGGTTGAAAATACCCTTTGCCCAGATCGAAGTTAGTGACACCGGTCATGGTATGAGTGAAGACGTGCAGAAAAGGATCTTCGAACCATTCTTTACGACCAAGGAGGTGGGTAAGGGGACCGGCATGGGGCTCTCCGTCGTCCATGGTATTGTCAGGTCTCATGGGGGCGAAATTTTGTGTGACAGTAGCCTCGATAAAGGGACCAGATTCAAAGTCTGCTTGCCCTTGCTCGGTGCAGAAGCACATCTCCCTGCTTTGCCGCTGGAAATTATCGGCCCTCTGGAGGGGGATGAAAGGGTTCTCTTGTTGGATGATGAAGTTGAAATTACTGCATCCTGGGCCGAATATTTGCGGGAATATGGTTATCACACGACCTGCGTTAATAGCGTGAGTGAGGCCCTCACCTTATTGCAGGAGGCAGAGCCTCCTTTTAATCTGCTGGTCAGTGATCAGACCATGCCGCAGAAGACCGGTCTGCAGTTCGCTCTCGAACTCTCTTGTTCTTATCCCGACCTGCCCATTTTGCTCTGCAGTGGAGATCGATCGGGGCTTGATGGGGCCGATGTGCAGGCAACATCCATCCGCGAGGTTTTGTCGAAACCCCTCGCCGGGTCCGAACTGATCGCGTCTATCCGCAGGATTTTCCCACCGACTGAAGGTTGATGAAGAGAAGGTCGTCCGATAGGCTGCTGGGCGCTATTTACGTCGGAACAGGTCGGTCTTAAGGCTCGACACCCGGTCGAGAAACAGGTAGCCGTCCAGATGGTCAAGTTCATGCTGAATGGCGATCGCCTCAAAACCCTGTGATTTTATGACTTGTAACTGCTGATCCTGATCCAGAAACTGCATCACAATGTGTTCCGCCCGCAAGACGTTCCCGGTGTAATCGGGGACCGACATGCAGCCTTCGCGGACCGTGACTTGTCCCTCGCGCTCGATGATCTGCGGATTTATCATCTGCAAAAGACCGTGATTCTCCTGTTTTTTTCCCAATTTGCTTTTAGAAACATCAACCACTACCGCGCGTCTGGTGTCGCCAATTTGCGGGGCGGCAACGCCAACCGAATGGCCGGCGTCGACCATGGTAGCGACCAGATCGGCCAGCAGAGTATCTACGGAGTCGTCCCATAGTCCGATGGCCGCACAGACCTCTTTAAGTAGCGGATTGGGATAAAGCAGGATCTCTTTGACTGCCATGGTTCGTTAAAGCTCCACCGGCGTAATTGAACGGACCGAAATGTCAATCTTCATCTCATTTTTGAGTTTTATCATCCAGCCTTCGACATCTTCGATTTCGATTCCGGGGTTCAGTACCGCTTCAATCATCATGACATAGACCGGAGTGTCTTTTTTCCCGATCAGTTTGGTGTTGAGGTCGGTAATGTTGAGCTGACGCTCACCCAGCTCTTTGGCAACCTGGTAGACAATTCCCGGTTTGTCGGCACCATAAACCGAGATCATGCAGATTTCGCCCTGAAGGTCAGGATGTTTTTCACCACCGGGCTTTAGGGTCCGCAGATAGACCGAAAGTCCACTCTCTTCGAGTGGAGTAAAGGCTTGGGTCAGGGCGTGCTGATCTTTGAGTTCTGGATGTGAGATAATTAAGATCATCGAGAATTGGCCACCGAGAATGGAACAACTGCTGTCAGCGATGTTGCATCCAATCTGATAGAGAATACCGGTGACCTCAGAGACGATACCGGTGCGGTCGCGACCGATGATGGTCAGGGCGAAATGGTTCATTGGTTCTCCTCCAGGGCTTGGGGGCAGACAGGTTGCTTTTCTCTGGATCGGCCAGAAGATCAAAAGGCAACTCGTCGAGGAGTTGCTTAATTTAGACGTTTACCTCTGCTATACTTTGTAGCATGTTCAACGGGGTTTTGGTCAATCGATTTTCAATCGACAATCATCCTCGTGACAGCACCGAAAGAGTCCGGTGGCTTATTGAGGATGTTCTGTGGTGGGACTGAAGAAATTATCTTTTTGAGGAAGGATCGACGCTGCTATGAAAAATCTTTTTTTTCTGACTTTGGCCCTGTTCCTGTTGGCCGGCTGCGCCCGTAATACGCGGGTTGAGAGTGATATGGGGATCAAGGGGGCTCCTGACTGGGTGAACGAA
>JAKIUS010000544.1 GCA_021647445.1 Geopsychrobacter sp.
CTCTATTTTATTCCGGTGATACTTGGTGGAATCTGGTTCGGCTTGCGTGGTGGTTTCAGCACTGCGCTCTTTGTTTCTGTGGTCTACGCCCCCCATGTTCTCTTTCAATGGGGGGCGATTCCGAGCGCCCATCCTGAACAGTTTTTGGAAATTTTACTTTACAATGTGATCGGCGTGATTACCGGTGCTCTCGCTTCGCGTGAACATCAACAGCGCATTCGGGCAGAAGAGTCGGCTCAGCGGCTATCGGATAGTTTTGCCAAGCTGCGCGAACAAGCTGATTTGATCATCGAGATTGAAGATCAATTACGCCGGGCTGATCGCCTGTCAGCCTTAGGGGAACTCTCTGCGGGGATGGCGCATGAGATCCGTAACCCGCTGGGGGCTATTCGTGGCACTGCCGAAATTTTACAGGACGCATTCACCCCTGAGAATGAATATTATGAGTTTTCATCGATTCTGGTGAAGGAGGTTGATCGCCTCAATCAAGTCTTAGAGGACTTTCTGCGTTTTGTGCGGCCTGAACCCTCTGATTGCGCAAGTTTTCTGCCTGATGTGACCCTGCAAGAGGTTTTGAATCTTACAGAAGTTCAGGCACGTAAGGCCAAGGTTAATATTGTTACAGAGATGCCTGTTTTGCCCGAGGTCGAAGGTGATGCCGGACAGTTTAAACAGGTCTTTCTTAATTTGATTCTAAATGCAGTGCAAGCCATGACCAGCGGAGGGCAACTGCATATTTCTGCCGAAGCGGATGAGCGTTGGGCGATCTTTCGTTTTGCTGATAATGGGCCGGGCATCCCCAAGGAAAATCTGGAACGGATCTTTAACCCTTTTTTCACCACCAAACAAGAGGGAACAGGGCTTGGTTTGGCGATTACTTGTCGCATAATCGAAAATTCAGGCGGACGGATTAACGTTGAAAGCGAAGCCGGGCAGGGCGCTACCTTTATGCTCAAATTGCGGATAGTCGCTAAAGTGGGAGAATAGAATGAAGAAACAGATTCTGGTTATTGATGATGACGTCTCATTGCGCAGAGTGGTTGAATTTACCCTGGAGCAGGCAAAGTATCAGGTGTTATCAGCAGGCTCAGGCGATGAAGGGCTTGAGCTTTTTAAGCGTTATCGGCCACCGATGGTGATTACTGACGTGCAGATGCCAGGTCTCAGTGGTTATGATGTTCTGGTGAAAATAAAAGAACTTGAACCTGAAACGCTGGTGATGATGATAACAGCGTTCAGTTCGGTTGAGAAGGCGGTCGAAGCAATCAAGTTGGGGGCTTACGATTATCTGACTAAGCCCTTCAGTCGAGATCAATTGGTGCTGGCGGTTGCCAAGGGTTTTGAATACCGAGGATTACGGCACGAAAATCGTCAACTTAAAACCGCTCTTGAAGGTAAAAATGGGAAAGAGATTATCGGTAATTCAAAAACCATGAAGCGTCTCATGCAACGGGTTGAAAAGGTTGCCGCAACTCAAGCCTCTGTGCTGCTCAGCGGCGAGAGTGGTACGGGCAAAGAGGTCATTGCGCGTGCGTTGCATCGGAGTTCTGACTGTGCGGACGGACCCTTTATTGCCGTCAACTGTGCGGCGATCCCCAAAGATTTGATTGAAAGTGAACTCTTTGGTCACATCAAGGGGTCATTTACCGGCGCGATCAAGGATCGTCAGGGCAAATTTTCTCTTGCCGATGGTGGTACCCTATTTCTTGATGAGATCGGGGAGTTGCCACTTGATCTCCAGCCAAAATTACTGCGTGCCCTGCAGGAGCAAGAGTTTGAACCGGTTGGCGGGGTCACAGAATCGGTCGAAGTACGGGTTATTGCTGCCACCAATCGCGACCTTGAAGTTGAGATGGAAGAGGGACGTTTTCGCGAGGATCTCTATTATCGTCTGGCCGTGGTTCCGCTGACTCTGCCGCCTTTGCGTGAGCGGGATGGTGATATCCCCCTGCTACTCGATTTTTTCATGCGTAAGCATGAGGCCAGCAGTACCGTGGTGATCGAGAAAGAGGTG
>JAKIUS010000545.1 GCA_021647445.1 Geopsychrobacter sp.
GCCTGCTCGATGTCGCGCTGCGGGTGCAGGAGCGGGCCTTTCGCGCCCAGTTGGAAATTGCGGTTGCCGCCGGGTTGCCGGTCCTGATCCATTGTCGTAAGCAGACAGGCCAAGTTCTGCGGATATTAAAAGAGTACGACCTGCGGCGGGTCGGCGGAATCTGGCATGGCTTCTCTGGGAGCTTAGAGACGGCAGGGCAGATTATCCGGCTCGGGCTGAAGATCGGTATCGGGCCGGTCTTGCTGCGCGAGAATGCGCGTAAACTGCCCGCGCTGGTTAAATTGCTGCCGGCAGAAGCGTTGCTACTTGAGACCGACGCACCGGATATGGCCTCTGGCCCAGAGGTGTTGCTGGCGGTGGCAAGACGGTTGGCTGAACTGCGGGGCTGGACTCTTGAAGAGACTGCGCGTATAACCACGGAAAATACGCAGCGTCTGCTGCACATACAGAGGAACGAACAGGGTGAGTGAACATAGATTCAGCCGTATGAAGCTGCTGGTTGGCAGCGCGGCGATGGATAGATTGCAGGGTGCGCGGATTGCGATCTTCGGCATCGGTGGGGTCGGCAGTTATGCCGCTGAGGCCCTGACGCGCGCCGGAGTCGGCCACCTGACCCTAGTCGATTTCGATGAGATCTGCATGACCAACGTCAATCGTCAGATCCATGCTTTAAGTAGCACCATCGGTCAGCAGAAGGTTGAGGCGATGGCGCAACGCTGTCGTCAGATCAATCCCAAGGCCGAGATAGTCGCAGTGCATCGTTTTTACGCTGCCGAAGTCAGTGATGAACTCCTCGGACCCGGTTTCGATTACGTGCTCGATTGTATTGATCATATCACCGCTAAGCTCCACCTGATTGAAACTTGTGTCGCACGGAATCTGCCGATCGTCGCCTCCATGGGCGCGGCGAATAAGCTTGATCCGACCCAGATCAAGGTTGCCGACATCGCTAAGACCGAAAAATGCCGTTTGGCGCGCATCATCCGCAAGGAGCTGCGCAAGCGCGGGATCTCCAAGGGGGTGCCGGTGGTTTTTTCGACGGAAGAGTTCCGGCCCTTAAGTGACGAGACCGTCATCTGCGCCGAAAACTGCGTCTGTCCCAATAAGGATGAGCAGCAATGGAGCTGCACCGACCGTCGGGTGATCCTCGGCAGCTCATCGTATATTCCGCCTATTTTTGGTTTGACCATGGCCGGAGAGGTGATCCGGACGTTGACGGGGGAATGATTTTCATGGTGGTTCTCAGGCCGTTCTTGAAGGGTGTATAGATAGATGGATCCTCTGTTTTGGCAGCTCCCGCTCCTCTTCGTTGCCGGGTTGATTGCCGGTATCCTTAACGTTCTGGCCGGTGGCGGTTCACTCTTGACCCTGCCGCTGTTGATCTTCATGGGGCTGCCGTCGGCGGTAGCCAATGGCACCAACCGTATCGCTATCTTGTGTCAAAATGTCTTCGCTATTCGTGGCTTCCGCAAACGCGGGGTTTTGCCTTTGCAACTTGCCCTGCTCTGTACGCCGCCCGCGCTGCTTGGGAGCTGGCTGGGGGCGAACCTGGCGATTAGCCTCGATGACCTGATGTTTAAACGTATCCTGGCGTTGATCATGCTGGGCGTGTTGATCTTCACCGCCCTCGATCCGATGAAGCATATTCGTCAGCAGGAGGTTGAGTTCGGTCTGGTCCGTAAGCTGATACTGGTGGTTAGTTTCTTTGCGGTCGGAGTCTACGGGGGCTTTGTGCAGGCCGGGGTCGGCTTTCTGGTGATTACGGCGTTGTTGGTGCATGGCCTCGATCTGGTGCGGATCAATGCGATCAAGGTTTTTGTGATTTTCGCCTATACCTTCATCGCCCTCGGGGTCTTTATCTACCATGGGCAGGTCAATTATGTGCTCGGTTTCGCCCTTGCAGCGGGAAACGCGATCGGTGGCATGCTCGGGCCGAAACTGGCGGTTGACAAGGGGCATGACTGGATCAAAAAAGTGGTAACCCTGACGGTGGCCGTCTTCGCACTGAAGCTG
>JAKIUS010000031.1 GCA_021647445.1 Geopsychrobacter sp.
AGAAAGATCAAAGCACAAGCTTTTATTATAATGCGCTGGCGAGTGGTCTTTATTTTAATAATGGCCAGTTTGCCGCGTACGACGGTAACGGCATAAAATATCCTTCACCAGCTCAGTATTATACATATACCGATTATCAGTTTCGGGTGGTTGCCTTGGTCGCAGGGGGGGCGCGCTACTTAAAACGCAAAGCGGGTGAGACGATCTGGACCAGTATTATCGATACCTCGGCCGATGCGGGTCGGGATAAAAGCCCAACCTTGAGGTTGGCCGTCCATCAGGCGGCTCAGGATGCTCTGATCTCTCGTATGCAGGTGCGTAAGGCGGTGACCGAGAGTCTTGTCAGTCTTGGCAGTGAAGAGCAGGCTGCTGGCGGTTGTTACAGCTATGCTAACCTTTGGGAGTCGGGCTTTAGCACTGAAGATGTATGGGCCGCGACTCCAGCGCCGGTTGCGCCGAGCGGCCTCTCGGGTGTCCTTTTGGCCAATGGTGCCGAGTTGAATTGGAGCTGGAATGGTGACGCGGATGCCGATTTTATTGTTGCGCGTTGTCAGACGGGGAACTGTACGACCTTAGCTGACGTTGCGACCGTTCCCGCTGGAACTCATACTTATCTCGATAGCAGTATTCTGCCTTCAATCGCCTATCATTATCGGGTGCGTGCGACAAAGCCCTCGGCTTGTGGCGGTTGGCAAAGTGCCGAGAGTAATGAGTTGGTGGTAACCACATTGCCGGGTGGGGTCAGTGACCTGCAGGCGACCGCAGTGAATTCACGGATGATCCGTCTTGATTGGACATCACTGGCGGGAGATGAGGATGGTTATCAGTTACTTAAGCAGACGCAAACCGGTCTCTTTGTCCCGTTATTGGATCTGCCCGCCGCTGCAACCTCACATAGCGATACTCTGGCCCTGGAGCCGGAAACTACCTATCGCTACCGAATACGGGCCTGGCGAATCGAATCGGTAGGGCCGCCAGAGATCCGTTCTTATGGAGGATTCAGTAATACCGTCGAAGTTCAGACGCTCCCCTGGATTGAAGGTGACGGAGTGTGCGCGCAATAACCTTTCGAAAAAGAAGCTCTTGCGCAAACACCTTTGATAGACTATAGAAAAAGATGTGTCGAAAAAGGTTGTTGAGCGTTCGATCGAAAGGTTGCTGATGTCCCGGTGGAAGAGAGTACTGCTCGGTTCGATGGCGATGGGCTTTGTGCTCCTGCTCGTCGTGATGTTGCTGGTGAAACTGTATGTGACCCCGGAGAAAATCCGTGATCTGTTGCAGACCGGCCTTCAGTCCTCTTTGCAACGCGAGGTCAGTCTGGGTCAGATTGATGTCGGTTTGTTGCGCGGTATTCGGTTGTCCAGCCTGAACATTGCCGATAAAAGCGGCACTGAACAGCTTCTTACGACCAGAAATATTGAGATCACTTATGATTTGACGGCTCTCTTACGCGGGAATTTATTATTCACCCGGATTTTGATCAACGAGCCTCATTTCCGTCTGGTACGTCAGGCTGATGGTCGTCTGAATATATCCGATCTGCTGGGGGAGGAGTCCGCCGTTGAGCAACCGCAATCAGCAACTCCCGCCCCTTATCCCCTTGGTTCGCAGTCCTCTGACGTTGCTCGTGCCATCCCACTGAGTATTAAGCACTTAGTGTTGCAGGGCGGTTCTCTGCTGTTTATCGATCGCAAGAACAACCCGCAGTCTCCCTATCGTTACCGCCTTGATGATTTGCATATAGATGTCAAAGATTTTTCTCTCGATGCGGCGTTTCCGGCAAGCCTGTCGGCACAGTTGAATGATGCTCCTGTCAGTATTGATCTTCTGTTTGGACTGAACGACGGTCTGAAAAGTCTGCAACTTAAGAGTACGCAATTAAACCTTGTGCCTTTTTTACCCTACTTTCAGGAGGCTTTGCCCGGCAGTCTCGGCCGGGGGCTTCTATCGACAGAACTGCTCATTGAAAAGCAGCCGCTGGGGTACCGGATCAAAGGACAGGCGGTGGTTGAAGAGCTGGATATCAGGCTCGATCTGGACAATCCGTTGCATTGGGAAAAGGTCAGGATCGCCCTTGATCAGGATTTGATCTATCGTCTTGCGGATAATCTACTCGACATCAATAAACTCAGCATGGATATCGATGGAGTACAACTCGACTATCGGGGGAAGGTTCAGCTGGCCGCGAGCGCCGAGGTCGCCGGTGAGGCGAATGTGAAGATCGCTGACCTGCGTGAAATCACGGATCTGCTTCCTCGGGAGTTGCAGCAGCAGCTGGCCGCGTATGGTATTGCAGGAAAGATCACAGCTCAGCTTCAACTTTCAGGTGCTGCAACGGGGGTCGATGTTATTCAACAGGCCAGGATCGATGCCTGTGATATTCAGGCGAGCATTGGTCGGTTGCGGACAGCGCTAAATGGAACTTTTACCTATACGCCAGGCCGCCTTAAGGGGAAAGAGATTGATATCGGTTTAAAGGGACAGCATCTACTGATAGATCTGGATGCGCGACAAATTTTTAGCGCTGTGCCGGAGCTGAAGATGGAAATCGTCTCCGATCGGCTGGATTTAGATGAACTTTCCCCCCAATCGATAGCCAAAGAGCCTGTTGTCGTTTCGGCGACCGGTGCAGAATATACCTCGGCCGAAGGAACGCAGCTCAAAGCGCCACCGGCAAAAGTGACTTCCCCCCCTGTTGTCGAGGGTGCAAGTGCTGTCATCAGCCCACTAAAGGCGCCCGTCAATGGACGCTTTAATCTGACTCTTAAGCAGCTTCTTTATCACGGTCTGCTGCTGGAGCAGGTTAAAGGGCTTGCCCTGCTGAAGGATGGCCGTCTGCAGATCGATAGTCTCACGGCCAATACGGTGGAGGGGCAGGTTGTGTTGACGGCTGTCGCCGAGCTCGAACAGAGCGCGCTCCCTATTCAGGGAACTTTCAAGGCGGATAATCTCAATCTCAGTCGTTTGACTGATGCTCTGTTGCCTGAAGGGCAGGGGAGCATCAGCGGTAATCTGTCGACACAGGGTCAGTTCCGCAGTTTGGCCATGGCGGTTGACCCTCTGGCAAGTTTGATGAGTCAGGGATCTTTTGATCTAAGGGATGGAGAAATCAAGGGGAGTCCTCTGCTTAAAGGGTTATCGAACTTTTTGACCAATCCAGAATTGGAACTTGTCGGTTTCAGTCGCTTTCAGGGTCGTTATGAGCTGAAGAAAGGGCAGGGCAAAATAGATGCCCTGCTAGAAAGTCGTAGGGTCTCGTTTGCCCCCAAGGGAGAGTTTACCCTGGCGGGCAAACTGAATATGACGCTGGCAACGCGCTTAGCGCCATCGGTCATGGCCAAAGCGGGCATTGGAGGCAAAGGTGCGCAGTTGTTGACGGATGATAAAGGCTGGACTCTGTTGCCGCTTAAAATCAAAGGGAGCTACAGCCAACCCCGTTTCTCCCTCGATTCGAAAGGGGTCAAAAAACAACTCAAAAAAACGGTGGTCAGGGAGCTTGGGCGTCAACTGCAGAAACAACTCGGCGGCAAGGGGGATCAACCCGAAAATCAACAACTTGAGGAACTACTTAGAGGTACGCTGAATAAACTTTTTGGACAATAGTTTTAGCCTTGTGGACCGCAGCGGTTCTGGACAAATCCCAGATAACGGGGTACTTTAACCGCCATCATTGAATGTCCTATCAGGCGGGAGAAAAATATGTCAGGTACAGAAGATTTTAGTGGTTTTGAAGTGATTCGTGCAGCGATGGAAGTGGAAAAAAATGGCCATCGTTTTTATGCGGCAATGGTTGAAAAGGCACATACTCAGCTGGCCCGCGAGCTTTTTGCCATGCTTGCTCAGGATGAAGTCGGGCATCTGCGCACCTTGGAGAAATTAGCTGACAAATATGAAGAGGGGGCTTTCTGGGAAGGCGAAGAGGAGTTTCTCCCCTATCTGCGCCGTTTCAATGATAAAGAGGTCTTCCCTTCGTCAGAGGCGGTTGCCCAGGCGCTGGTCAGCGAAGAAGGCGATATCCGAGCTCTGGAATTGGCGATTGATGCCGAAGAAAAGTTTGCCGCTTATTTCCACACTGCGGCAAAACACGCCGTGGATGAGGAAGGCAAGAAGGCCTTCGCCTGGTTGGCCGAAGAGGAAGATCGGCATGCCGCAATCTTGAAAGAACGCAAGGCGAAGATACAGGGCGCCTGATATCCCGTTACCAAGGTTCGTTTTAAAGAGGGCAGGATCGTTATCGATTCTGCCCTCTTATTTGTGTACGTCTATATTCAATCGTTGTTGATCATGGAGGATTAAATTGACAGTTACAGACCAATCTTCTAATTTGTAACCTTCAGATTTAATTCGGTTTTCCTGGTGGGGGAAGACAGGAAGACCGCCCGTTTTTCCGATGACCATTCCTGCGCAAGGAGAATGGTTTTTTTGTATCAGGAGACACGCCTTTTATGCACGCCAATCTCGTTCAATTCGAAAAGAAACTCTGGGCCGCCGCCGATGATCTGCGGGCCAATTCCGAACTGAAATCTTCCGAATATTCGGTGCCGGTGCTGGGGCTGATCTTTCTGCGTTATGCCGATGTCAAGTTTGCCGCCGCGCAACAGGAGCTCGCCGGTAAAGGCAGCGGACGCCGCACCATTGGCCCGACCGACTACAAGGCCAAAGGGGTGATCTATCTGCCCGAGGGGGCGCGTTACGCCGAACTGCTCAATGTTCCCGAAGGGGAGGATGTCGGCGCGAAGATCAACGAGGCGATGCGCCTGATCGAGCAGCAGAACGAAGAGCTTAAGGGGGTGCTGCCCAAGACCTACCAGCAGGTCGGCAACGCGCCGCTCTTCACCCTGCTCAAAACCTTCGCCTCGATCCCGCTTGATATCGAAGGGGACGCTTTCGGTCGCATTTACGAATACTTTCTCGGCGCTTTCGCCATGTCCGAAGGGCAAAAGGGCGGCGAGTTCTTTACCCCCACCGCGCTGGTCAAACTGATCGTCGAGATCATCGAACCTTTTTCTGGGCGCATCTTCGACCCGGCCTGCGGTTCGGGCGGTATGTTCGTGCAGAGCGCCGCCTTTGTCGCCGAGCACAAGAAGAATCCCGGCAGCGAGATCAGCGTCTACGGTGAAGAGCGGGTCGCCGAAACCGTACGCCTGTGCAAGATGAACCTCGCCGTCCACGGCCTGTCGGGTGATGTGCGCCAGGGCAACAGTTACTACGACGACATTCACAAAAGCCTCGGCAAGTTCGACTTTGTCATGGCCAATCCGCCCTTCAATGTCAACGGCATCGACAAGGAGCGGATCAAGGATGACAGCCGTTTCCCTTTCGGCATGCCGAAGACGGACAACGGCAACACCGTCTGGCTGCAACTCTTCTACAGCTCGCTCAACAAAAAAGGCCGCGCTGGGTTCGTTATGGCCAACTCGGCCAGCGATGCCCGCGCTTCAGAACTGGAGATCCGCAAGCAGTTAATTCAGGCTAAGGCGGTTGATGTGATGGTCGCCATTGGCAGCAACTTCTTCTACACCGTCACGCTCCCCTGTACTCTCTGGTTTTTGGATAAGGGTAAAAAAGGCAGCGCGCGCGAGGATCAGGTGCTCTTCATCGACGCCCGGCACACCTACCGCCAGATCGACCGCGCCCATCGTGACTTCACCCCCGAGCAGATCGAATTCCTCGCCAACATCGCCCGATTGTATCGCGGCGAAGAGCTTGAAACGACCCACGGCAGCGCCAAGCAGATCGAAGAGACCTTCCCCGAAGGCAACTATGTCGATGTCCCTGGCCTGTGTAAGGTCGCCAGCCTTGAAGAGATCGAAGCGCAGGGCTGGAGCCTGAATCCGGGACGCTATGTCGGCGTGGCGGATCGGGAGGAAGAGGATTTTGATTTTGCCGAGCGGTTGGAGGAGCTGAACGAGGAGTTGGAGGTTTTGAATTCTGAGGCTCGGGAGTTTGAGGTGCGGATTGCGGATAATGTTGCTAAATTGCTGGAAACGTAAATGCAGTTTTGACGATTTCACCAGGAGGGGGAACCATTGATGTTGAAGTTAAAGGTAAGATTTATCTTATTCGTGGGCAGAAGGTGTTTCTGGATGCCGATCTGGCTGAGCTTTACGGGGTGACAACCGCAAACCTCAACAAAGCAGTTAAGCGGAATATTGAGCGCTTTCCCGAGGATTTTATGTTTCAGCTAGACAAAGCCGAAATGGGCAGTTTGCTATTCCAGTCTGGAACATCAAAATCCGGTTCTGGTGGTCGAAGGTCGGCTCCTTACGCATTTACCGAGCAGGGCGTGGCCATGCTCTCCAGTGTGCTCAGAAGCGAACGCGCTGTGCAGGTGAATATCGCTATCATGCGGGCCTTCGTACAGATGCGTGAGTTGGCCGTCGGCAACCGTGAACTGGCGCGTAAAATCGATGCGCTGGAGAAAAAACACGCCCGCCATGATGAGCGGTTTGTCGCCGTGTTTGATGCTATTCGGCAGATGATGGTGCCGGCTGAAAAGAAACGCCGACGGATTGGATTTGGGCAGGAGGATGAGGGATGAACGTTGAGGTGAGGGAGTTGGAAAAATGGATTGCTGGTAACGTCATCCAGCTTTTGGAGGAAGTTTAAATGTCTGCAAGGGCCACCAATTGGAGCAGAGTTCCGATCAAAACAATCTATGAAGGCCTATATGACGGTCCACACGCTACACCTAAACCAACCGAAGAAGGTCCAGTTTTTTTAGGCATCAAGAACGTAACAGACGATGGACAACTCAATCTTTCAGATATCCGACATATTTCTGAAGAGGAGTTCCCCAAGTGGACTAAAAGGGTGCTTCCTCAGGAAGGCGATATTGTATTTACCTATGAAGCAACATTAAATCGCTACGCAATCATTCCAAGCGGGTTTAGAGGGTGTCTTGGTCGCCGCATGGCTCTAATACGCCCTGACTCTAGAAAGGTTGACACTCGTTTTCTTTTTCATTATTTTTTCAGCTCTGATTGGCGACATACCATAAGCAAAAACATCTTGAGCGGTGCAACCGTCGACAGAGTCCCTCTGACTAAGTTTCCAGATTTTGAAATAAATCTCCCCCCTCTCAAAACCCAACGCAAAATCGCCACCATCCTCTCCACCTACGACGATCTGATCGAAAACAACACCCGACGCATCAAGATCCTCGAAGAGGTGGCGCAGACCATTTACCGCGAGTGGTTCGTCAACTTCCGCTTTCCCGGTCATGAGCAGGTCAAGTTGGTCGATTCGCCGCTCGGGATGATTCCGGAGGGGTGGGAGGTGAAGACAATTGGAAGCCTTCTTTGCAAGGTTCCAAGAAGAAAGAAAATTCAAAAGAAAGATTATCTCAATGCCGGGGAAATCCCTGTCATCGATCAAGGTAGAGAATTTATAGGTGGTTACACCGATGATGCAGACGCGTTGATCAAAAACCAACTTCCTCGGATTGTTTTCGGTGACCACACTCGCATCTTGAAATTCGTTGACTTCCCTTTTGCATGCGGGGCAGATGGTACGCAATTGGTGATGGCAAACACTTCGAAAATGCCACCAGAGCTTTTTTACTATACGTTACTAGAAATTGATCTTTCTAGTTTTGGATATGCACGACACTTCAAATTTCTTAAAGCAGAGGAAATTGTTGTTCCAGATCAAAAAACTGCATCTTTGTATCAGCAATATGGAAGTAGCATGCGGGACCTGATTCGTTTCCTAAACTTAAAGAATCGTAACCTTCGCCAAGCCCGCGACCTGCTCCTGCCAAAACTAATCTCAGGCGCGATCGATGTGTCCAATCTGAAAATCGAAACCAAGGAGACCGCCGCATGATGGACCCCGATATCTATGAACTCCGCATCGCCCTGGCCGAAAATAAACCTGAAATCTGGCGGGTTTTCCAAGTGCCGGCCTCAATCCCCCTGCGTAAACTTCACAAAGTTATTCAGCGGGTCATGGGCTGGGAAGATTATCACCTGCATTCCTTTGAAAAGGGCGGAATCGTTTTTTGTCGACCTGATCCCGAATTTTCCGGTCCTACCGTGAACGATCATGGTGTTTCGCTCTACTGCCTGCTCAAACAGGAAGGTGACCAGCTCACTTACGTCTATGATTTCGGCGACTACTGGCAACATCGGGTAACGCTGCAACGGATACTTCCCGATAAACCCGATATGAAACACGCCCTCTGTCTCGATGGTGCCAACGCCTGCCCACCCGAGGATTGTGGCAGCCATCATGGCTACGATGAATATCGTGAAGCGATGCTTGACCCGACCCATGAACAACATGAGGATTATCTTGCCTGGCGCGGGCCTTTCGATCCGGCTGCCTTTGATTTGCTGGCGGTGAACCGGGCGCTGCGGAAATTGAAGGTTTGATACGTTTTCAATAAAGCTGGGCAAAACTTTGTTTGCGATGAAGGAGCCACCGCATGACACAAACATACAATGTCTATTGCGATGAAAGTTGCCACCTTGAACACGATCACCAGAAGGTGATGGTTCTCGGCGGCATCTGGTGTCCTGTCGAAAAAGTTCGCGAGATTTCTACCCGTCTCCGAGAGATAAAGGTGCAGCATGGAGTAAAGCCGGAACTTGAGATCAAGTGGACAAAAGTTTCTCCGGCAAAGACGGATATGTACCTTCACTTAGTCGATTATTTTTTCGACGATGACGATCTGCACTTTAGAGCTTTGGTGGTTCCTGACAAGTCAATCCTCCGCCATGATGACTATGCTCAGGATCATGACACCTGGTACTACAAGATGTACTTTGACATGCTCAAAGTCTTGCTGAGCCCTAGAGACCGGTACCGAATCTATCTGGACATAAAAGACACGAGAAGCGCCGACAAAGTTGAAAAGCTACAACAGGTGTTGAGAAACAGTTTGTATGATTTTTCCGGGGATGTTGTTGAACGGGTACAAACCGTCCGCTCGCACGAGGTAGAAATATTACAGATTGCCGACCTGCTGATTGGGGCGATTGCATACCTGTACCGGGGATTGTCTGGAAATGCAGGGAAAGAGGCTCTGATCGCTCGGATCAAAGAGAGATCAGGATACTCTCTCAAAAAAAGCACCCTGTACAAAGAAGAAAAGTTCAATCTGTTTGTCTGGCATCCCTCCGAGAGGTGTCGCTGATGGCTACACCTGAATGGTTACCCGATCTCATTTTATTGGAAAATTTTGATGGTGATTGGGAGTGCTTTCTGAATGCGATTTATGAAATTTTTAAAACCGATTTTGTGACGAGTAAACCGATCTGGCGTGGCCGCAGATTAGGATTAAAACGTCATCCTGTATCAGAAGGGAAAGAGGCCACCTTCTGGCACATGATTTCGGAGGGAGACGATGAGAAAAATCGAGAAATTGATTTGTGGCGTTGCGAGAGGATTCGTTGGCCGAGACCAGTGATAGAGCAATCAGAAGAACCGGAAATCAAAGTCTGGGAAAATCGCCGCAGAGGAGAAACACGGATTTGTCTTTGGCTAGAATCTCAAGAATATCTGGTCATTCTGGCAGATCGGCGAGGTTACCTGTTGCCTTGGACAGCCTATCCGGTGACTCGACCGCATCGCAAAAGAAAACTACAAAGAGAATATGAAGAATATCGACAAAAAGTGGGG
>JAKIUS010000546.1 GCA_021647445.1 Geopsychrobacter sp.
CCGCATCAGCTGGTCGAAGGGATGATCCTCTCCGCTTTTGCCCTGCAGACCGATGTCGGTTATATTTTTATCCGCTATGCCTACGAGCAGCAGGCGGAAAATCTGCGCCGAGCGATTGCCGAGGCTGAGGCGGCTGGCTATATCGGTAAAAACATCCTCGGCAGTGGTTTCGATTTTGAATTGCATGTGCATGGCAGCGCCGGGCGTTACATCCTTGGTGAAGAGACTGCACTGCTCAATGGTCTTGAGGGAAAACGGCCCAACCCACGTTTGAAACCGCCGTTTCCGGCCACCCGCGGCCTGTTTGGCCGGCCGACTACGGTCAACAATGTTGAGACGCTGGCCAACATCCCGCACATTGTCACTGGTGGTGCCAGCTGGTTTCGCGACCTGGCGTTGACCCCGGGGAGTTCCGGGACCAAGTTGTATGGTTTGTCCGGCCATCTCAATATCACCGAATGTTTTGAGTTGCCGGTGGGTATTTCTTTGCAGGAAATCGTCGAAATTTACGGTGGCGGTGTCTGGCAGGGCCGCAAGTTTAAATCCTGTTTGCCGGGTGGCGCTTCGACCCCCTACCTGACTGCGGCACATATGGATGTGGCGCTCGATTTCGACAGTCTGGAGAAGGTCGGCAGCCGGTTTGGTACGGCCGGAGTGACGGTTGTTGATGACCGGACCTGTATGGTTGCGGCGACACTCAACTTGATCCGCTTTTTCGCGCGCGAGAGCTGTGGCTGGTGCTCTCCTTGCCGGGATGGCCTGAGTCTGGTGCAGTGGCTGCTGGAAACCATCGAAAGCGGCAATGGCACCATTGAGCATCTGGGTATGCTCAAAGAACAGTTGTTGAATATCGGTGGGAACAGCTTCTGCGCCCTGGCCGAAGGGGCGATGGGCCCACTTGATGGTTTACTGAGCCATTTTGAACAGGAAATAGTCGATCATCTGGAAGCCGGCCACTGTCCGGTCACCAAAAGATGAAATAATCTGAGCCTATGCCGACACTGACCATCGACAATCAGCAAGTGACCGTTAACGAAGGAGTCACAATTCTCGCAGCTGCCGAGCAGGCTGGGATCAGTATTCCCCATTTCTGTTACCACAAGGCGCTTGGTGCTGTCGGCGCTTGCAGAATGTGTGCGGTGACCATCCATAACGGTATCTTCAAGGGCTTGCAGATGTCCTGCCTGATCAAGGTTGAAGAGGGCATGCTAGTGACCACTGACGATGAACGGTCGGTCGCATTTCGCGCCCAGGTCAGCGAGTGGCTGATGCTCAATCATCCACATGATTGTCCGGTCTGCGACGAGGGTGGAGAGTGTCAGCTGCAGGAGATGACCATCGCGACTGGGCACGGCCGCCGTCGTTACAGTGGCAAAAAGCGCACCCACAAGAATCAAAATCTCGGCCCCTTTGTTGCTCAAGAGATGAACCGCTGCATCCAGTGTTACCGCTGTGTACGGACCTACCGGGACTACTGCGGCGGCGGTGATTTCGGTGTTATGGGCTCACGCAACCGGATCTTTTTCGGGCGCTTTCAGGATGGGCCGCTGGAGAGTGATTTCACCGGTAATATTATCGATGTCTGTCCGACTGGGGTGTTGACCGATAAAACCTTCCGCTTCAAGAGCCGTCCTTGGGATCTGCAGGAAGGACCGTCGATCTGCCCGCACTGTTCACTCGGCTGCGCGACGGTCCCCGGTGGTCGCTATCGTGAGTTACAGCGGGTTCGTGGTGGTATCAACGAGAAGGTCAACGGCTTCTTTATTTGTGATCGCGGCCGCTTTGGCAGCAGCTATGTTAACCACCCGGACCGTCCACGTCAGGCCCGCAGCGGTGAACGGCTGATTGCGGTGGCCGATGCACTCCAGCAGCTTGATGTACAGGCTCGTAAGTTGATCGAAACCGATGGCCCGGAAGCGGTGCTGCTGCCCGGTTCAAATCGGGCCTCGCTGGAGTCGAACTGGTTTCTGCAACGCGGGGCACAGAACCTAGGTTGCCGTGCA
>JAKIUS010000032.1 GCA_021647445.1 Geopsychrobacter sp.
TCGTTGGTGGTGGGGCGGCCGGTTTTTTCGCCGCGATTGCGGTTAAGGAAAATTATCCTGCAGCCGAGGTGGTTATTTTTGAAAAATCACAGACGCTTTTGGCCAAGGTCAAAATATCGGGTGGTGGGCGCTGCAATCTGACCAACGCTTGCTCGGGGATCAAGGAGTTCTCGCAGGCGTATCCGCGTGGTGGCAACGCTTTGAAGAAGGCGTTTCGGGTCTTCAATAATCGACATACCATGCAGTGGTTTGAATCCCGGAACGTCCCGCTGACGATCCAGGAGGATCAGTGTGTTTTTCCCTTGTCCCAGAATTCACAAAGCGTCATTGACTGTTTTTTGGCGCAGGTCCGTGAATTACAGGTTCGCATCGAGTTGGGCTGTGGCGTAAAGAGTATCCGCAAGTCAGCCGCCAGGTTGCAGTTGAGCCTTGTTGGCCAGAAGATTGAGACGCGAAGCTTTGATAAGGTCATCGTTGCCAGCGGTGGATCCCCGCAGCGGGACGGGTTGCGCTGGTTGGAGAAATTAGGGCATAAAATTGTCGCGCCGGTTCCCTCCCTGTTTACCTTTAAAATGCCGGATGAGTCGGTCACCGAACTGATGGGCATCGTGGCCGAGAACGCTTTGGTGAGTATTCAGGGGACAAAGTTGAAGTCCACTGGCCCCCTGTTGATCACCCATTGGGGGATGAGTGGGCCAGCGATTTTAAAGCTGTCGTCGCTTGGTGCGCGCCTGTTGAGCGATAATGGTTATGACTTCAAGGTTCAGGTTAATTGGACGCAGGTGCGTAATAATGATGAGGTGCTTGGACGGTTGCGAGAGATTGTGCGTGAGCATCCGCAAAAGATGCTGGTCAATATCAGGCCTTATCCTCTGCCTGAAAGGTTATGGCGGTTCCTGCTGCACAAGAGTGAGTTGTTGCCGGATAAAAAATGGGGAGAACTTGGAAAGTCTGCGTTGAATCGGTTGGTCAACCTGCTGACCAATGATGTTTATGCGGTCAAAGGGCGTACCAACTTCGGGGAGGAATTTGTGACCTGCGGCGGGGTGAGCCTGGAGAGCGTCGATTTTAATACCATGCAGAGTAAAGTCTGTGAAAATTTGTACTTTGCCGGAGAGGTGCTTGATATCGACGGCATCACCGGTGGATATAATTTTCAGGCCGCCTGGACAACCGCCTTTATCGCCGCCAAATTGAATTAGCAACGAGAGAAAGCGGACAGTTTTTTGCCTACGCAGCAGCTAATCCAAAAAGAGAAGGTCGCCCTTGATGCGCCGCTCTGTCGCACATGTGGTGGGCGATGCTGTCAGGGCAGTCCTGGAATATGGGTTGACCCCGAACGTTTTTTTACGCTTTTTTTCGCTGGACAGCATTTGACGCTTGAGCAGTTGCGCGGCCGCTTGGATGATCTTGGTCTGGTGCTCTGGGAGAAGACGGGCGTGCCGATACCGGCGCCGCGCTCGTTGCTGACAGGTTGTGCGTTTTATAGTGCTGATGGCTGCCGTTTTTCCATCGAAGATCGGCCCTGCCAGTGTCTGGCTCTGGTTCCGAACCGCAAGACGCTGACGCAGGCGCAGGGTTGTCTCTGTCGCCTGCCCAAAGGGTTCAGTCGTGAGCAGGCTGGGCGGCGCTGGCAGAAGTATTGGATTGGGAGATCTTATGAATGTTGATAATCTGTTTAATTTTGCACTGAATTTTTTTCATCAGTATCCAATTCCGGTTGCGCTCGGAGCGCTTGTTCTGTGTTTTATTGTGATTAAAAGCCTGAAAGCATCTTTTAAACTGGCGATTTTGCTGCTGGTGCTGGCAGCTTTTTTCTACGCAATCAGTCTTTTTAGCGGCGTTCTCTCGACCGGGACTAAGAATGCCGATCAAATGATCCAGAAATCTAGAAATGTAATCGATTGACCGCTGCTTTGCGAGAAGGCAAATTTCGGCTTGGTCGATTGATTTTATGGTTTCATCACGCCAGTAAAACTATGGACTTTAGTTCAAGAATTTTTCGGTGCTATTCATTTTCGTCATTCCCGCGTAGGCGGGAATCCAGAGGTTTTGTTCCGGCGATATCCAAGTGCTGTTGAATGTGAAAATATAAAACATAGCTTGACACTGTAGTATTGATGAAGGTAGAACTCTAGATACCTAATCAACAATGGAGTCGAGTTATGAAGCGTTTAATCCCTGGATTGCTGGTGGTTCTTCTTTTGGTTCTCCCCGATGTCAGTCAGGCGGCGTTGAGTGATTATTTTGTCAGCACCGATTGGTTGGCCAGCAATCGCGGAAAAGTTGTGGTTATCGATGTACGTAATTACGCTCTGTATCTGCTGGGGCATATCGATGGTGCACAGAGTGTTGAGCGGTCTCAATTCTTACAGACCCGCAAACAGGTGAAAAGCCTGGTGCCGACTGCGGCCGCCATTACCGATCTGCTCAGTTCGCTGGGGGTAACGCCTGAGAGCACGCTGGTGGTTTATGCCGAGGATAAAAATCCTTACGCCGCGCGATTGGTCTGGACCCTGCGTTACCATGGGCACGACAACTCCTACGTGCTTGACGGCGGTTATCAGAAATGGTCCGCCGAAGAACATGCGACCAGTATGTTTCCGACGGCGAAACCGCAGCCGAGCCATTATGTTATGTCAGCGGGTGCGGATTGTCTGCAGGCGCGTGCTAGCGCCGATTACGTCAACACCCGTCTCGAAAACCCGAGCGTGCTCATTTGGGATACCAGGAGCCCTGGCGAATATGCCGGGACGGTTGTGCGCGCAGATCGTGGCGGTCATATTCCCGGTGCCGTGCCTTTTAACTGGACAAATTTACAGACCGAGGTTAACGGCGTGAAAGTCTTAAAGAGTCGCAAGGAGCTGCTCGCCATGTTGCAGGCTCATGGTTTGACAAAAGATAAAGAGATTATCGCCCATTGTCAGACCGGCATTCGTTCTTCCTATGCGACCCTGGTGTTGTTGGGTCTTGGTTATGACCGGGTTCGCAACTATGATGGCTCCTGGATCGAGTGGGCCAATGATCCGACCCTGCCGATTATCGATGCCAAGGGGAAGGTGGAGAGTTCGGTGCCGGTTAGTCTGGGGCTGAGTGCTTATGACAAGATGGGTGTTGTTGCCAAACTGGTGGTGGAATGAGTCGTTTTGGTCGGATTAAAAATCAGTTTTTGGCCCGCTTGATTACCCGCTTTCCGCGCTTGGGGCAAGGTTTTATCGATGCCTACCAGGTGCAGGAGAGTGCAGGTGCCATCCCCTGGGTCAAGCCGGCCAAACCGTTACGGGAGGCGAAACTGGCGCTGGTGACCACCTCGGGTATTCATCATCGGCATCAAGTGCCTTTCGATATGGCGGATACTGACGGTGACCCGAGTTACCGGGTTTTAAACGGTGAGGAGTTATTTGCGGACTTTCAGGTTACCCACGACTATTACGATCATACGGACGCAGAGAAGGATCCGAACATCATCTTTCCCCTTGAGCGCCTGCATGAATTGGTTAGCGAGGGGGTGCTTGGTCAGCTTGCCCAGACCCATTATGCCTTCATGGGACATATAGACGGCAGACATATTGCCACGCTGGTTGAAAAGACCGCCCGTGAGGTTGCGAACAGGCTCAAGGCCGAAGAGGTCGATCTGGTTTTATTAACTCCGGCTTGAGGCATCTGTAATCAATCCGTGGGATTGATCCAAAGAGAGATTGAACGGGTCGGAATCGCGACCATCGGCATTTCGATCGTCAGGGAGTTTAGCGAGAAGGTTCAACCGTCGCGCACCGTCTTCGTGCGTTGGCCCTTCGGCCATCCGCTCGGCGAAGCGGGCAAGCCGGAGCAGCAACGCGCGGTGGTGTTTGAGGCTCTGCGTGCGCTCTATCAGATTAAAGAACCCGGCACGATTATCGATCTGCCATTCCGCTGGCGGCGTGAAACCTACGCCGACTATCAGCCGCCAACGGCTGCTGACCTGCAATAGTTATAAAACGTAAAAAGGCCCGATTCTTTGAAGTCGGGCCTTTTTGCGTTTATAAGCTATTTTGCTTGCAGTTCGGTATCGATGAGAACATCTTTTAGGCGCTTCAGGGTCTTTTCGAGCAGCAGGTTATCCTGAGCGAGGTCGATCTTCTCCTGACGGCATCTGGTGAGTTCGTCATTCTTCTGCAGGTTGAGAAGTCGTTGATCTTGCTCTTTTAGGATAGCTTGGTGTCGGTTGGCCATTTCGACGATCCCTTCGGCCTGGGTGCGCCAGACTCCCTGAGGGTATTGTCGGGGTAACTGTTGCAGGGTCGTCAGGTCACCGGACGCGAGATAGTTATCCAGCCCCTGAGTGAAAAGGTTGGCTTCGGGGCTGGCGGGCAGCTTGAGCAGCGACAGGCTGCAGCCGGTCAGCATGAGGCCAGCCAGGAGTAAAACGGACCATCGAGATAGTATTGTCATGGCAGTTGCTTTCTGCGGTCGATGAGATAGTTGCTGTTCTTGAGTTGTTTCAAGTGCCCCTTCATTCTCGCACAGTTATGGCTGATCTCTAAAGGGGAGGGATTCTCCAGATTTTCGGAGAGGGTTATGGCGATGGAGATGGTCAAAAGCGGAAACGAGCGCTTGATGCCGTGTCGATCGGTGCCCATGATGAATCCTGCCTCGAGGTCTTCTTTGGAGTAAAGCTTTGGGACGCGACTGTCGAAAATGCGGATAATGGCCTTGGCCATCTCTTCGCCGCGTTCCGGGGAGGTCAGAACCACATAGTCATCACCACCGATGTGACCGACCAGATCATCTTCATTCCCCTCCTGCTTAACCACTTCACGCAACAGGTTGCCGACCATGTTGATGGCGTCACTGCCAAGCTTGTAGCCGTAGTGGTCCCCGTAGGCCTTGAAGTTATCCAGATCGATATACAAATGCGCAAAGGGCGTTTGCTGGGCGATGCGCCGTTCAAGTTCGCGATCGATGGCCAGATTTCCGGGCAGGCGGGTCAGGGGGTTGGCATCCAGATTCAGTAGCTCAAATTCTTTCAGTTTTTGGGCCATGCGGGAAAAATCCTGAGCAAGCTGGCCAAATTCATCATTGCTGTGAATATCGATCTTGGCTTCGAAGCTCCCGGCGGCAATGTCGTGGGTGGCTTTTTTTAAGGCCTTGACCGAGCGATGGATACTGATAATGACCGTGGCGGCGGCTGGGGCCGAGAGAGCGATGCCGATCAGGGCGAGAGTCAGGGTCAGGCTGTAGGCCTTACTGCTCTGTAGCGAAAGTTCGTGCAGGTCTTTATCGAGGGTGGTCTGATGTTGCGTCCTGAGATCGGCGAGGTTGGCGAGTAACTGTTTTCTAAGGGGGGCGAGGGTGGTTGATGCGATGGTCGCGGCCTGCTCCCATTTCCGCTGATCAAAAACCTGCATGAGATGACGGGCCTGTATCCTGTATTCGTCAATCTCGGCAGGTAGCGTTTTAAAGTAGTCGGGCAGGAGTGATGATTTGAGGTTTTCGAGAATGCTGTCGAGATCAGCGGCGCGGCGCTCGAGTAACGTCAAGAGTTGCGGATCACGCAGGATGATCAGTTGTTTTTCAAGGTTCTCCTGCCCCAGCAGGTTCTGGCGCATATCCCGCAACAGGGTGAAGGCCCGAAACTGACCTCCGACCAACTGTTCCGTCCGCAGGTTGTGATCATGCAGACTGATCAGAGCATATCCGACCGCCAGCAGGCTGAAGGTGATAATCACCAAATAGCCGAGAGCAACTTTTCTGGTCAGGGTAAAATAGGAACTCATCATTGCTCCTCAACTGCGGATCGGTATGTAGATGCTGGTAGGCCGTCTCATGAAGCGTTTGACCGGCTACTGAATCCTTACATAATTTATCACAGTTTCTATTTTTGGATCGTTTTTAGCGTAAAGGCTCGAAGAGATACTCCAGGCCGTTGACCTTGATCTCGTAAACGATGCCGAGCATTTTGCCGCGTTTTCCTGCGGGGAACCCCTGACTGTGAAACCAGACCACATAGGGTTCGGGCAGATCGACCAGGCGCATCCCTGCGTGTTTGCCGAAGGGCATGCGCGTCGCGGCCAGTTCGAGGAGGGCTTGATGGTCAAATGTGGGGCAGGGTTCCATGGTGGTTCCAGTTCAGAAGAAAAAAAGGTTTTTGGTCGAATTTTTTATACCGCCCGGCAGTAGTTTTGACAAGCTTGTCTTTATCGATCTCAAAAATTGCAATTTTCGCTCAGATTCAAACTGCATTATTTCACCGGAAACAGGGTCGGTGAACTTGAGGCTGCGCGCAATCAATTGCAGCGGATTTTCAAAATCATCCGCTTGTTTAGCAAGCAGATTGGGGTAATAACGGTCGTTTAAGAGACCGAAGCCAAGTTCGCTCATGTGTACGCGTAGTTGATGTTTCTTGCCGGTTATGGGGGTGAGCCGAAAATAAGCGTGTTGGTCGCGACAGGTCTGTAGTTCTATTATTGATCGGGCATTTATTGTTCCTGGAGCGACCTTCATCCTGAACCAGGGCTCGGCTTCAATCAGACGGTTTTCAACCTGCCCCGTGCGTGTCGCGGGGCGATGATCGAGCATCGCTAGGGCAGCGTAATGCTTCTTGATCCCGCCGTCTAAAAAAAGGCTGGCGTAGAGGCCACGGGTCTCTTTGCGCATGGAGAAGAGGACCAGTCCCGAGGTTTCGCGGTCGATGCGGTGGAGTGGGGTTAAGTCGCGATTGGCGGTTGTCAGACGCAGACGGTTGAGCAGGCATTCGTTGACGTAGGGACCGGCTGGGGTCACTGGCAAAAAAGGTGGTTTGCAGGCGACGAGAATATCATCGTTTTGAAAAAGGATCTCTTCCTTTAGCGGGATCAACGGTTCGTCGGCCACCTCTCTGAAATAGAAGAGTCGCTGACTGGGGCGGTAGGGGGTGCTTAATGAGATCGGCAGGCCCGATTCATCCAGCACCTTGCCTGTTTGAATTCGTGCTTCCCAAGTGGCTTGTTCCACCTGGGGAAAGCGTTGCGTCAGGAAGGTCAGAATGGACGGGTAGGGTTTTTCGGCACAGGGCAGGCTGACACATGACGGGTATTGGGAAATCCCCATGGGGTATAAATCCTGATCGAGGCGATGGCAAGCCCGCCCTCTGAAGATGCTGTCGATAATCTGATGGTTGTAAAATATGCTTGGGTCGGGGTAATCTGAGCAGCTTGCGATCCTTAGGATCCCTTTTTTAGGACTGTATAAAGAACAAAGGAAGAGACCTCTTCATGAGCGAAGAACAACCCCACAACCCCCTGCATGGTATCACTCTGGAGCAGATCGTTGCTAGTCTGGTAGATTATTATGGTTGGGAGGAGCTGGGCAAAGATATCAATATCAAGTGTTTCACCAGCAACCCATCGCTGAAATCGAGTCTTAAATTTTTGCGCAAGACCCCCTGGGCGCGTAAGAAGGTTGAAGATCTCTATCTCGCGACAAAGTAGTTGCCCCTTTTTTTCGTAACTATTCAACCCTCTTTCGAGATGGGTTCGCGAGACCATCGTGCTGAATCGTTATTTTCTCCTTTTCTTGAAATTTTGGCAACCTCAGCCCGTTTCGGAACCGCATGAGTCCATCCTCCCTCTCCATAGCGCAGCGTGTCTCTAGTGAACTCAAGGCCCTCGTTGCCCTCTCCGCACCTCTGATTGCGGCTCAGATCTCCCAGTCGGCCATGGGGTTTGTTGATACCCTGATGTCAGGGCGGGTCAGTTCTCTCGATCTGGCGGCTGTGGCGATGGGCTCGAGTATCTGGTTTCCGGCTTTTCTGTTTATGCTCGGTATTTTAATGGCGGTTACGCCGACCGTGGCTCAACTTGCAGGGGCCGGCAAGCGGGTGGAGATCGGAGAGCATGTGCGTCAGGCTCTGCTGTTGGGATGTCTCCTTAGTCTGGGGGTACTGTTTCTGCTGCGCAATGCCCAGCCATTATTGATCTTGATGGATGTGGCACCGCAGGCCCGGCCTCTGACCCTGGCGTACCTGCGCGGGGTCTCCTGGGGGATGCCGGCGATTGCGATCTTTTTTACCCTGCGCCATTTCAGCGAGGGGCTCTCCTGTACCAAGCCGAGTATGGTGATCGGTCTGATCGGTCTGGGCTTTAACGTGCTGGCCAATTACGTGCTGATTTACGGCAAGCTCGGATTTCCTGCGTTGGGCGGCGCGGGTTGCGGTTGGGCCACGGCGCTGACTATGTGGCTCATGTGTTTGTGTATGCTGGGGACGGTCTGGAAAGGTCAGGTCTATCGTTCCGCCGGTCTCTTTGTGTGCTGGCCGCGACCGGTGAAACAAGAATTGTGGCAACTGCTCAAGCTTGGGTTGCCGATCGGCTGTTCACTGTTTATTGAGTCGAGTATCTTTGCCGTGATTGCCCTGCTGATCGGTTCTTTGGGAGTCGATATGGTTGCCGCCCACCAGATATGTCTCAGCTTTTCGTCGCTGATTTTTATGGTGCCCATGAGCATCTCCAGCGCCATTTCGGTGCGGGTGGGACGGGCCATCGGACAGCAGGATTTTCGCTTGGCGCGCCTGGCAGGCTATACCGGCATTGGGTTGACCGCCCTGATTGCGGTTTTCAGTGCCTCTTTGACCCTGAGTTTTCCCGCCGCGATTACTTCGATCTATACCCGCAATCCCGAGGTTGCCGCCATGGCGACCCGTCTGCTGATACTGGCCGCGCTCTTTCAATTTTCTGACGCGGTACAGGTCAGCACCTCGGGCGCCCTGCGCGGTTATAAGGATACCCGCGTGCCGATGGCGATGCTGATTGTCGCCTATTGGCTCATCGGACTGCCCCTGGGCTACGGATTGGGACTGACCTCTTTTGGTCCCGGACCCATGGGCGCCGCAGGGTTCTGGATTGGACTGATCGCCGGCTTAACCGCCGCCGCCATTCTGCTGAGCCTGCGTCTGCGTCACGTCAGCAGCCGTTACCGTTGGCGACCCCATGAGTATCGGTGAAAAAGGTAACTATTCAGCAGGATCGGTTCGCAACCCCCATATCAAGGGACGCATTCACCCATCCATGGGGCTTGATGTCGCCATCCCTGGCGACAAACACCCTTGCTATGGGGGTCGCGAACCCATCTCGAAAGATGCTGAAAAATTGCTGATCGTCTACTCATCGCGCAGGTAGATCGCCGGTTTTTGCCCGAGGGCTTTCCAGGTTCCGGCTAAGCCGAGGAGCAGAGTCAGGCTGATTCCGCTGAGCAGGGTGACGATAATCACCAGCGGATGCAGGCTAAAGGGGATATCCATTGGTCCTTTTAGAATGGCGAAGGCGGCGAGACTGCCGGCCATGGCACTGATGGTTCCGGCGGCCAGACCGAGGATTGAGAACTCGGCAGCGAAGGCGAGCAGCAGGTCGCGCCGGGTCGCTCCGCAGACCTTGAAGATAAC
>JAKIUS010000033.1 GCA_021647445.1 Geopsychrobacter sp.
CCCGCACCGAACCTGCAATATCCGCACTTTTATTGACCCTGTCATTAAGAAGTTTAACAGCCCATCCCCATTTCTATAAATATTCTTTACTGTAAAAACCTTAATTATTACAGAGTCTTTTCTGCTGGCCAGTATCTGGCTCGTTCATTGCTAACAGCAGTTAGCCGAGACTTATTGAGGTGCTCAAATGAGGTTAAACAAAAAAATCCTGCTGCTCGGCGATGGTTCGGAACCACTGATTGAGATCGAGGGTCTGCTCAGGGTTGCTGGATATACCATAAAAACTCTGACTGATGCGCAGGGTGCGGTTAATCTCTACGATTTTTCCAAGCATTCACCGGAACCCTTTGACTTACTGATTGCATCTGTTGAGCCGTGCAAACTTCAATTTCTTGTTACATCCCAACGTACGGGAATAATCGACAAATTACTGTTTATTAACAACGTACCTAGATGTCGCGAGCTCTACTGCGTTGAAGAAGGGATTGGCCACCTTTGCCATAATTCGGCAACATTGGCCTGCGTACAAGAGGTTCTGAAAGACAACCTGGAAGCAATAAGCCCGAAAGACTGCATAGTCTCACAAGCGTTTCAGAAATTATTATAGGAGGCAACGACAATTTCACCACTTTGCTCAAACAGGAGCGGAAATCCACAAAGACCAAACAATTCTCATGTCTCGCGTAGTTCTGTGTCTACGATCGAAGATTAAGCAACTAAAATTAAATAAACCTTACATGTTTAATTTTCCTAATTGTAAAGGAGCAAACATTAGATATAGTCAAACTTCCCGATTAATAAATTTGTTCCATCAAAGAACCATAAATGTTCGTAAGAGGAGACAAAAATCATGGCCCTGAAAAAAAACACATCCCAAGCATTAGTGACTCAAAATTCTGACCAAGGAAGTGACAAGAATGATGCTCGCGCCAAACGCGAAGCGGAAGACCAGCGTCGCAAAGCAAGGACATTGGCCAAACAACAACAGGCCTCTGAGCGTGTCGCCTCGGCCTCCGCAGAGCTGGCAACAGGCATCACTCAAGCTTCTGCCGCACGTGACCAGCTGACAACAGCAATTAATGAGATTGCAGCGGGGGCCGAACAGGCCAGTAGTGCCAGTCAGCAGAGTCTGACAGCAGTCACCCAGATCTCGGGCAGACTACAGCGCCAGAGCGAAGTGGCCGATTTGTCGGCAACAAAATCTCAAAACATGGAGGGACTGCTTGATCGAGTCGGTGGTGAAATCGGCAATTTGGTCGCAAATATTAAAACAGCCTCCGACCGTCAGACTGCCTCTGTCACCATGATGAACGAACTCGAAGAACAGGCTGTCAGTATTAATGAGACTGTCAAACAGGTCATGCGTATCGCCGACCAGACCAATCTACTGGCCCTGAATGCTGCTATCGAAGCAGGTCGCGCTGGCAAACACGGTAAAGGGTTCGCCGTAGTCGCTGATACGGTACGGAATCTTGCAGAGACTTCAGCCCGAAATGCTAGTGATATTGCCAAGCAGGTTGAGGTTATTCAGGAAAAATCGCGGGTGGTTGGTGAGACGGTTAAGACCTCTGCGGAAACAGCATTGCTAGAGATTGATAAAGGTATAATTATCACTGATCAACTGGCTGTCATCAAAAAAGATATGGCGACCATTTATGAAGGTGCAAAGATTATCGGTGAGGCTGCCACTGGCATGAACAGCGCAGCCACAGAGGCGCAGAAAGGCTCTGAAGCCATAGCCGCAGCATCAGAACAGCAGTCTACCGCGGCAGAAGAGATTGTCAGCACTCTGGTGGAGCAGGGGGTTGCACTGAATGGTGCGGAGCAGGCATCTCAGGGCCTTGAAGTCTTGGCGGACGAACTGAAAAACAGTACCGACATCTCTAAAGCCTCTGAAGAGGTTGCCGCTTCGGCCGAAGAGTTGTCTGCCGCCATTGAAGAGATTAATCGTTCGGCGGGGGAAATCAATGTCGCCATAGGCCAGATCAGTCGTGGCGCAGAGCAGTCAAGCACGGCAGTCGAACAGGCAGTTGCAGGGATTAACCAGATTGAAACAGGGATTGAACTAGCTGAAGAACAGGCAACTGTTGCTTTGGATTTGGGTGGCAAAATAGCTGAATTGATTGGGACCAATAAAGACAGTGTCGATCAAATGATCACTGGTATTAGCACTGCGCTCGAAAACGGCCGGTCCAATCTAAAAGATCTTGAAGAGATCGAAAATATAACGCGCCTGATCGACAAGGTCACCGATGCTATTGCGACGGTGGCAATTAAAACCAGCATGCTGGCAGTCAACGGTGCCGTTGAAGCTGCCCGCGCAGGTGAATATGGAAAAGGCTTTGCCGTGGTCTCTAGTGATATTCAAAGCCTGGCGGATGATTCTGCCGAGAACGTTGATCTCATTAAAGATCTGGTCAAAAAGATTCAGGATCAGGCTGTCAGCGTACGGATCGATTTAAGCGAAGTGTCCGATAACGCTCTGCGGGAAGTCGAGAATGCAAAACAATCGACGGAAGATCTGGTCACCATCGAAACGGATGTTAAGGCGATCATCGCCGGCAACGAAGAGATCAAACAAGCTTCAGCAGAAGTTGCCGCAGGTGTTTTACAGGCTAAAAAAGGGATGGAGCAGATAGCAACTGCGGCAGAGCAGGCCAGTAGTAATGCCCAGGAAGCTTCGACGGCGTCACAACAACAATCTCAAGGGGCCGAAGAACTCGCCGCTGCTATCGAAGAGATTGCTTCAATCGCTGATGAACTCCAGAGCGCCTAAACCTTTCAGGACATAAGGAGAACGCTCATGGCAATTACAAAAGCAGATGCAGCAACCATCGAAGCTGAAGATGATGAAACTATCAACCAATATGTGACTTTTCAGGTTGCTGATGAAATATTCGGTTTTCCAATGGGTTCAGTCTTGGAGATCATCCGTCTGCCCGATACCGTCCGGGTCCCGCTGACACCCAGCGCCCTGATAGGTTTGGCGAACCTGCGAGGAAGTATCTTGCCGGTGCTCAATTTACGCACCGTCTTGCGGCTTGACCCCATTGAAGCTAATGACTCCACCCGGGTTCTTGTCATCGATATCGGGTGCCCGGTGGGTCTGGTAGTTGACCGGGTTGCACGAGTTATGACTGCCGACCCTGATCAAATAGACTCGGGAAATCATATTCAGTCCGGTATTGATGCCGAATTGGTCACCGGTGTGATTAAAGGCAAAGATAGGGATCCATTAATCCAGCTATTGGATGTGAAAGAGCTTATCGATCAGGAATTTTCGTCGATTATCGCAGCAGCGGCAAAAAATCATGGGAAGGCTGATACACAGTTGCAAACAACTTTTTCCGAGAACGAAGACGAGGACGATACGGACCAGTTGGTCAGTTTTACGGTAGAGGATCAAGAATATGCCTTCAATCTGCTGGAAGTTGAAGAGATCGTAAGGGTGCCGGATATTATATCTAAAATCCCGCAATCTGAAGCCCATGTCCTTGGCCTGATAGACTTGCGTGGCCGGTTGTTGCCTCTGGTCAGTTTACGTCGAATGTTTGCTCTCAATGAGGTTCCGCTCGCTGAAGAGAATCGAATACTGGTCATCAGTATTCGTTGGCCCGGAGGAATTAAACATTCTGTTGGCTTGGTGGTGGATGATGTAAAAGAGGTGATTCGCATCAGCAAGGACCTGATGGATGAGGTGCCGAAACTGTTAACTGAGGACGAAAAAGAATCTGAAATTTCCGCTATCTGTCGTTTGGAAAATGGGCAGCGTTTGGTTTCTGTGCTGCGTGGTGAAGCGATGTTCAGTCACCCCGAAGTTCAAGCGGCCCTAGAGCAGACCAGTAAAAATAAGGAGGGTGACGCAGTGGAAAAAGAGAATGACCTGCAAGAGGTTGAAGATGATGAGACTGCCCAGCTGGTTATTTTTAAACTTGGTGAACAGGAATATGGTGTCAGTATTGATGCAGTTCAGGAGATTACCAGAATTCCAGACAAGATGGACAAGGTCCCCAACACAGCTAAATTTATTGAGGGGATGGTGAATCTTCGTGGCACGGTGTTGCCGGTGCTGGATATGCGCACCCGCTTCGAAATGGAGAAACTCGCCACGAATGATGAGCAGCAGCGTATCATTGTTCTAAATCTTAAGGGTGCCAAAACCGGCTTTATTGTAGATTCGGTCGCTGAAGTTTTACGTTTGCAACATGACCAGATTGAAAGTGCACCGAACCTCTCTGCTGAGCAAGCGCGCATTATGGGACAAGTTGTCAACCTTAAAGATGAAAAACGGATGATTCAGGTTTTAACCGCTCAGGAATTACTCAGTGATCAGGAGATTACTGAGATAGGAAGCAAGAAGAAGGGTGCAAAAAAGAAGAGTACAAAAGAGGAGTAATTGTTGATGGCAACCAAGGTCTTGATTATTGATGATTCGGCGCTGATGCGCAAACATCTGCGCCAGATCATTGAAGGTGCAGGTTATGAAACTCAAACTGCCCGTAACGGTGAAGAGGGGCTTGAGAAAATTGCTGAATTTGACCCGGCAGTGGTGACACTGGATATCAATATGCCGGTGATGGACGGTTTGACTTGTCTCAGTCTGATCATGCAGCAATGTCCTCGCCCCGTAGTTATGGTCTCATCTTTGACTGAAAAGGGGGCTCTTGCTACTTTTGAAGCCTTGGAGCTAGGAGCTATTGATTACGTCTCCAAGCCGGGCGGGACGGTATCGTTAAATATTCAGGAGATTGCCAAGGAACTATTGGACAAAGTTACGGCTGCGTCCCGTGCAAGAATCGGTAAGAGTCGCGGGTTGCGTGAACGTTTGCGAAATCAACGAAACAAAGTTGAAGCGATCAAAGCGAAACCACGTCAGCGAGCAACGGCTATCCGCCCCACTAAAAAAAAAGGTCAGGGGCTGGTTATCATTGGTGTCTCGACCGGTGGCCCTAGTACATTAGAAGAGATCATCGCGGCCCTGCCTGCTGATTTTGCTCTGCCGATCCTCGTAGCGCAGCATATGCCTGGCCGCTTTACCCAAGTATTTGCTGAACGCTTAAATAAGATAGCAACCCTTAATGTTATCGAATTAAGCAGTACGGTGGTTCCTGTCCCCGGCCAAGTGATTATCGCTCGGGGAGGAGCCGACATAAAACTGGTTAAACGGGGGACAAAACTGATGGCGAGCAGTGTCCCGGTTGATAATAACTTTCTCTGGCACCCGAGCGTTGAACGTATGGCGACATCAGTTAAAGAACTCTATGATCCTGCGAACATTATTTGCGTACAATTGACTGGAATGGGTGATGATGGTGCAAAAGCCATGACTGAACTGCACTCTCTTGGCGCTCGTTGCATCGCAGAGTCGGAAGAGACTGCGGTGGTCTACGGTATGCCGAAAGAACTAGTCACCCGAGGCGGCGCTGACTGCATACTTCCATCGTATGCTATTGCCGAAAAACTGATTGAATGGACGAGCTAACATCACCCTGGAGGGTACTGTTATGGGACTAAAAAAAGAGCGTAAGATCGATATTAGCCCTGCTGAAAAATCGTCAAGAAGTTCAGGTCGCAATTTTGAAGGGTTGAGCCAACAACTTCAATCGGCAACCTCGTCAGAGCGCCGTTGGGCAGCGCGTGACTTGGCCATATACCCAGATGCAGTCGAACCATTATTGCACGCTCTCCGTTCTGAGACAGAACATCCGGTAGCTATCGCAATTTTTGACAGTCTGCGGCAAATTGGCGGAGAAACTGTTGTCAATGGCTTACTTCCTCTCTTAAGTGTCGAAGATGCTTTTAAGCGTAATGCGGCTATTGAGGTTTTGCAGGAAATGCCCGAAGGGGTTGCTTTACATATCATAGAACTTCTCAACGATCGTGATTCAGATGTACGTATCTTCGCCATTGATATCCTGCAGCAACTGGCCCACCCCCAGACTCCCGAGTGGTTATTATCCGTACTTAAAGACGAAACACATATCAATGTTATTGCAACGGCAGTTGATCGCCTTGCCGAGGTCGGCACCCAGGAAATGATACCTGAACTCAAAGCACTTAAGTTACGGTTTCCGAACGAGCCATATCTTGACTTTGCTGTTCAGACCGCGATTCGACGTATCAAGGGGGATTGATTATGCAGACGACCCATAAATCCAACCCAAAACTGGACGAAATAACCGATGCTGAGTTCGAACGGTTCAAGGAATATTTCTACCGGAAAACCGGTATCCAGTTTGAAAACAGCAAGCGTTACTTTGTTGATAAACGTTTACTGCAACGGATTCATAGTACTGGCCACGATAGTTTTCGCAGCTATTTTACTACCATGCGTTATCAGGCTTCGGGTGAAGAGTTGCAAGAGCTGATCAACATTATGACGGTCAATGAAACCTATTTTTTCCGTGAAGAATATCAATTTGAATGCATGGTGGAAAACGCACTAAATGAAATCATGCGGCACAAGAAACCGGGAGAAGAGATCCGGATCTGGTCGGTACCTTCCAGTAGTGGTGAAGAACCTTACTCCATCGCTATCTACCTGCTTGAACACTGGGCAGGGATCGACAAAATTGATCTTGAAATTATCTCTTCAGACATCGACAGTAAAATGTTGGACCGTTGCCGAAGGGGGGTTTATAGCAAGCGTTCTGTGCAACACCTGCCCAATAAATTGCTTGAGCGCTACTTCACGCCTGTGGCAGGGAATTCATATAAAATCTGTCAGGATCTGCTTGATTCAGTTAGTTTTACCCAGATCAACCTGTCGGATGCCGCACAAACCCGCAGTTACAGGAATTTTGATCTGATTTTTTGTCGGAATCTGTTGATCTATTTTGATGATGCTTCGCGTCGCCAGGCGGCCGAAGTCTTTTACGATGCTATGAACCCCGGTGGTTTCATCTTTCTCGGGCACTCAGAATCGATGAGTCGGATTTCTTCCCTGTTCAAGGTCCGAAAGTTTGCCAAAGCGATGGTCTATCAGAAACCGCAGGCATAGGAGAATTCAATAAATGAAGACTATTCTTATAGTTGATGATGCGGTCACTGTGCGCATGTATCACCGTCAGCTGATGGAAGATCTGGGGTTTGCCGTGGAAGAAGCCGTGAACGGTGTAGAGGCTCTGGAAAAAGGACTACAACATGCTTTCGATCTTTTTCTGGTTGATGTCAATATGCCCAAAATGGATGGTTACCGACTGGTGCAAGAGATGCGCAGGATACCAGAACTGCAAGCGGTGCCGGTTATTATGATCAGCACTGAAGAGTCAGAGCTTGATAAAGAGAAGGCTTATCTTGCCGGGGCTAACTTTTATGTAGTGAAGCCGGCCAAAGTCGATGAATTGCAAACCTATGCGATGCTTTTGGCAGGGAAGGTGACCTGATGGATTCAATGCTTGAAGCTTTTATTGGTGAAACTCGTGAAAATCTTGAAACCGCCGGAAGGTGTTTTCTTGCGCTAGAAAAACAACCGGGTGATGACACACTGATGAATGATCTGTTCCGCGCGATCCATACCATTAAAGGATCGTCGGGTCTGTTCGACATTCCGTCTTTCACCAAGGTTGTACATGTGGCCGAAGATGTGCTGGATCGAGCGCGCGGTGGTGAATTGGAGCTGAATTCAGAGCATATTGATCTTTTTCTGGATACTATGGATCAGATTAATATATGGCTGGACGATTTGGAGTCAAATGAACGATTGGGTGATAACGCTGATGAGTTGAGCTTGAATTTAGCACAAGCCTTGCGTGAACTTCTTGGTGTCGATACAGCGCAAACGGAAGCGGCAGAAGACACTTTGGATCCTGAAACAGACGAGAATCAGACCCTAAGCGAAGCACCCGCATGGATTGCACAGATACCTGAACCACTGCGCATCGATCTCTTTAAGCAGGATATCGCACAAAATAGCGGGGTCTGGAGCATTGAATATGACCCGGACGCCCAGAGTTTCTTCAGTGGCGAAGACCCGCTACACACTATGCGTAACCTGCCGGGCCTTGTTTGGTTTCAAATTCAGGCCAAAGATCCCTGGCCCCCGACAGATGAACTTAATCCATATCATTGTAATCTTATCTTCCGTGGAATCGCTAATGTTGAGCGTACTGAGCTCCATCATTATCTGCGCTACATCCCTGAGCAGGTTCAGTTAACCCCTTTCAGCGCACTGGGTCTTATTTTCCCTCACGGTGATTATGGTGACAGCGAGCCTTTTCTCTCTTTTATTCAAGATGCGCAGCAGGCTATTGAAACAGAGACCTGGAATGACCTGGGAAGGATTATTGCTCCCTTGCTTCAATTCAGCGGACCAGACCTTCTGCAAACTTCGGCGCTAAACTGGATGGATGCTCTGCTCAAACAGGATGTGCCTCATATTGGGTTGTTAAATGCTTTATTGATAACTATAGCCACAGGGGAATTTTCCCGCTCCGATGTAATTCTCGAAGAGACATCAACTGCTCCTGTTGCGACTGAGCCAGCAGGCAGTGTTGAAGAAGACAATGAGACACAACCCTGTACTTCACAAGCGCTAAACGCATCGCAACTTGCTGCGGTCAAGTTAGTTATTGAGACCCAAATGCAGATTCTGACCCTCCCCTGCACGGGTGAATCTCGCGCCGGGCGAATCGCATCAACAGCAGTTGTTTTAAAAAATTTACTGTCTTCAATGCAACAAGAAACGATACCCCTTGATCAGGCCACCAGAGAAGCGCAAGAACAAGAATCTCTCGCTCCGTTGGTTGAGTTTCTATCCACACACTCAACAGATTTCGCGCCACAAGAGGACACTGCCATTCCATCTAAGCCAACGACGGCTGCCGCATCTGCCCCTATGACTGACCCATCTATTCAGGAAAAACTGAGCCAAGGAGACCGGCGGCAAGGAGACCGGCGGCAAGGAGACCGCAGAACAGGGGGGCTGCAGCAAGAGACAGGGCAAGCTGGCGACCTGCATAAGGTCATCAAAGTTGACCAACATCGTATAGATACATTGATGGATTTGGTGGGTGAATTGGTTGTAGCAAAGAATGCACTGCCTTTTCTGGCAAAGAAAGCTGATGAAGATTTTGGTGTTCGCGAAATATCTAAAGAAATTCTAGCTCAATATGCGGTGATTAATCGACTTTCAGATGAATTGCAAGGTGCCATGATGCAGATCCGCATGGTTCCAGTCTCTTCTGTGTTCCAACGTTTTCCACGCCTGGTACGCGATCTCTCCCGCAAATTGGAGAAACGTATTGAACTGGTTCTTGAGGGTGAGGAGACTGAAGCTGATAAGAATGTCGTTGAGAATCTGTCTGATCCACTGATCCA